>JBEPXC010000174.1:0-7734 GCA_041642035.1 Sphingobacteriia bacterium | reverse complement strand
AGGAGTTTCGCAAAACCCACCAGTTTGTGGTATTCGCCGTCAACACCCCGGTGCAACATGCCATAGCCGAATACCTAGGCGACAAAAACAATTACTTAAACCTGGGTAACTTTTATCAGGCTAAAAGGGATTACTTCCTCAATCTTATCTCCTCCTCAAGATTTAAAGTCATCCCTACAAGTGGCACCTATTTTCAGGTATTAGATTATAGCAGGATAAGCAAGGAACCGGAAATGGATTTTGCCATCCGCCTCACCAAAGAATTTGGTGTTGCTTCTGTGCCCAATTCCTATTTCTATCACAAACCAAAGAACAATCATTCACTCAGGTTTTGTTTTGCCAAAAGCAATAAAACCCTGGAAAAAGCAGCAGAAATATTATGTCGAATATAAAAGTAACCATCATCCAGTCCCCGCTTCACTGGGAAAACCCTGCCCTTAACAGGGAGATGTTTGAGCGTAAAATCAATGCGATTGACGAACCGACCGAAATCATCCTTCTTCCTGAGATGTTCAGCACAGGATTTAGCATGCAACCCCAACAGGTTGCCGAACCTCACCTTGGCATTAGCTTCCAATGGATGCAACGCATGGCGCAGGAGAAAAATGTTGTTATCGCCGGCAGTATTGCCACCGAAGACCAGGGCAAATATTACAACCGCCTGATCTGGATGCAGCCCGATGGCAAGCATTATCAGTACGACAAGAATCATCTATTCAGCTATGCCGGCGAAGCCGATCACTTCACAGCGGGTTCACAAAGGACTATCGTAACTTACAAAGGCTGGAAATTCCTGCTTTCTATTTGTTATGATTTGCGATTCCCTGTCTGGTGCAAGAACAACTACAGCGCCGAAAAAGGTTTTGATTACGATTGTATCATCAATGTAGCCAACTGGCCTGCCGCACGAAGCCATCCCTGGCGAATCCTGCTCATGGCGAGAGCCATTGAAAATCAGGCATACGTGATTGGGGTAAACAGATTGGGGCCTGATGGCAATGCCGTAGACCACTCGGGCGATTCGGCCCTGATCAGTCCTATGGGCGATAATTTTTCCAATCTCATGCCCGGACAGGAAAAAACAGAAACCATTCCTATGCCCAAATGCCAGCTCGATGATTTCCGCAAGAAATTTAGAGTGGCAGAAGATTGGGACAGATTCGAGCTGATCTAGCCCCCTTAAGGTTTATAATATTCATCCAATGCAAAAGCCGACCTTATAAAGTCGGCTTTTGCACTATTATATCATATTTGCAGATGATTGCCTCAGGCCTCGATCAGATCCAGATCTACCCGCAGGTTATCAATGATAAAGGTTTGCCTGTTGGGAGTATTTTTACCCATGTAAAATTCGAGCATCTCTTTCAGACTACCGTCTTTTTGCAGGATAACCGGATCCAGACGAATGCTCTTTCCAATGAAATTACCAAATTCATCAGGAGAAATCTCACCCAATCCTTTAAATCGGGTAATCTCAGGCTTGCCCTTTAGTTCTTCAATGGCAGCACGACGTTCATTCTCTGAATAGCAATAAATGGTTTTCTGCTTATTCCTTACCCTAAACAAGGGCGTTTGTAAAATAAAAAGATGTCCGTTGCGCACCAGGTCAGGGAAAAACTGCAGGAAAAAAGTAATCAGCAGCAGCCTGATGTGCATACCATCTACATCGGCATCAGTGGCAATAACGATATTATTATATCGCAAATCCTCTAAACTATCTTCAATGTTCAGGGCGGCTTGCAGCAAGTTAAACTCTTCATTTTCATATACGATCTTCTTGGTAAGCCCGTAACAGTTGAGGGGTTTTCCCTTAAGACTAAATACCGCCTGAGTATTCACATCTCGCGCTTTGGTAATACTCCCCGAAGCAGAGTCACCCTCAGTAATAAAGAGTGTGCTTTCGAGCTTGCGCTCATGGTTATCGCCATAATGGATGCGGCAATCGCGCAGTTTTTTGTTATGTAGACTGGCTTTTTTAACCCGCTCCTTAGCCAGCTTCTTGATGCTGGCCATATCTTTTCTTTCCTTTTCACTCTGCAATATTTTCTTCAGCAGGGCATCGGCAGTTTCGGGATTCATATGCAGGTAGTTATCCAAACGCCGTTTGAGAACATCGCCGATATAATTACGTATGGTAACCCCTTTCTCATTGCCATCCATATACTGAGAGCCCAGTTTAGTCTTGGTCTGCGATTCAAACACCGGCTCGTTAATACGTACACTCAAAGCCACTATGATGGAGGTTTTGATGTCGTTGGAATCAAAATCTCTCTTGTAAAATTCACGTATAGTTTTGGTAAGGGCTTCGCGAAACGAATTTTGATGCGTACCCCCCTGGGTAGTATGCTGTCCGTTTACAAAAGAAAAGTACTCTTCGCTGTATTGTGTAGCGCTATGGGTAAAAGCAAACTCAATATCTTCTTCCTGCAGGTGAATAATGGGATAGCCGATAGGGGTATCGATGTTGCGGGTAAGCAAATCGTGCAAGCCATTTTCGGCAAACAGCTTCATCCCGTTAAAATGTATGGTGAGGCCCTTGTTGAGAAAAACGTAGTTCCACAACATCTTCTCTACATAGTCATTGATATAGCGGTATTTACCAAAGATCTCCTCATCGGGAATAAAGGTAACACGCGTACCTTTGCGGCTGGTGCTGGCTTCTTCTTCTGTTTCATCTTTAAGGGAACCACTTTCGAAGACTGCGGTCTTGGTTCTTCCCTCACGAATAGATTGTATGGTAAAATTGCTGGAAAGAGCATTTACCGCTTTTGTACCCACTCCATTGAGTCCTACCGTTTTCTTAAAAGCCTTACCTTCATATTTGGCTCCGGTATTCATGCGCGAGACGCATTCTACCAGTTTTCCCAGTGGAATACCACGCCCAAAGTCTCGAATGGTAATGGTTTTATCATTAATGCTTACTTCAATGGTTTTACCATTGCCCATGATAAATTCATCAATGGAGTTGTCTATAATTTCTTTTATCAATACATAAATGCCGTCATCGGGAGAACTACCATCGCCCAGTTTACCGATATACATACCGGGGCGTAGGCGTATATGCTCATCCCAATCCAACGATCGGATGCTGTCTTCTGTATAATTTGTATTCATAGTACCTTTTGAATTAACTTGCAAATATAGCACTTCCATTTTAACGGTGGCCTGGTATGCTGCGAAGGTTATCAACAGCTTTCAACGGCTAGAATTCTTACTAACGTTTTGTTTTAGACTTAATTATACAGGTCAATCATTACATCTCATCTCTTTGTTAAAAAATAATCTTTCCCAACCCTCCTTAGGCGCTCTAGAAACAACCAGTATGAAACGTTAAGAATAATAGGTGTTATTAAAATAGAGTATAAATCAGATAAACAAGTGTTTTGTGGCCCAATAAGCCTATTCATTTTTTGTGGTTTTACAATGAAACCCGGCGAAAGGAATATACGTATAGTTAAATAGCAAACTTTTTTACAGCAAAAAGATGATTATTTTTTGTTTTTAAAAAATTTTGTTACTTTTACCCCATCAAACAAAAACAAAAACAACATGAAGAGAGACCCTGTGAGTAACACTCACAGGGTTTTTTTTATAATTCCGGATCAATTGCAGACCAAGTCCGTACTTAAACCGTATTTAAACCGTAAAATTACGGTTTAAATACGGTTTAAGTACGGACTTGATAGGATACGAATACAGCCTTGAAACCAAGCAGGAATGTTTTTTACATCCCCAGGCAGTGGAATTCAATTCTGTTTACGGGTTGGTTTGTTACATGACTGACCTAATAATCCCCTACTATAAATCAGGTTTTTTCTACTGAAGAGTTTCTCTCACCGTAGCCGAATAAATTTTTGTTCTTGATGAACGAGGATACGTATCGGGGTACCATTTGCTCCCAGCTGGGATCGTTGTTGTTTAGTTTAGCCAGCACTTTATAGGAAAAGAAAGGAAGAATTTCTTTGCGGTAATTAGGAATATCAAGGATAAGACCCGACTCAATAAGGTGTTGGTAAAGAAATCGTACGTCGTCTTCAACAGGCAAATTGACCGAGGTAAGAATCTCCTGTGTTTCTTTTTCGCGGCCGGGATAAAGATATACTTTAAGGTTTTCGGTAAAAAGTTTTCCGAAAGATTCCAGGATACCTCCCTTCAAATGCGTATAGTATTTTTTTTCGAGTATCTTTTTAAAGGTAAGTGCCCCGATGACCATACGAATATTTTGAATTTTAAACTCACGAAACCAATTGGAGACTTTGTAAAACTCCTTGAAGTTGGTAATCATAACATTCTGGCCCATACCACATAATATATCAACCCGGTCCAGGAAGTCTCTTTCATCAAAGACACCCTCTTCAATAAGATTTTTAAGGGTCATCTCACACAAAACAATGGTTCTTTGTTTATCGAAACCAATTTCTTTTTTAAAGAGCGAAAAACCTGAACGCAACATATCAAAGCCCACATAGGTAATGGGTCTGAAACTGCCCCTGATGAGCATTACATTCTTTTTATAGAGCAGTTCTGATGGGGGTTTTACATTGCCATAACGGTCAAACATTGTCACTGCGGTCATGTTATTTTTCACCAGCTGTACGGCAAGAAGTCTGTTATCGACATAACTGAGATCGGGACCGTGCATCCTAATCATATCTATTTCCACACGATCTTCCAGATTTAATTCAACGAGCGATTTCAAAAAGCTATTGGGATACTTATAATTGTAAAAACAGGCATAAATAAGATTAACGCCAAGAACGCCAAGGGACTTTTGTTGAAGCAGGTTCTCATTTTCCAGAAATTTAACGTGTAGCACTACATCATTAGGCTCAGACTTGGGGGTAAGTTGAAACCTTACACCTACCCATCCATGCCCCATATTGGTCTTTTCATAATTGAGGGTAGTGACGGTATTGGCAAAGGCAAAAAACCGTGTTTCGGGATCCCGTTTATCGCCCAGCACTTTTACCAGATTGCTGTATTCATTATCCAGCATCTGCATAAGTCTTGCTTCAGAAACATAACGCCCCTGGGGATTTTTACCATAGAGGGTATCACTGAACACCATATCATAGGCCGAAATAGTTTTAGCAACGGTGCCCGAAGCACCACCGGACTGAAAAAAACATCGGGCTACTTCCTGTCCTCCCCCTATCTCAGCAAAGGACCCATAAATGGTTTTATCCAGATTGATAAAAAGGGCTTTTCGATTGGCATCAAATATTTCACGTTCTATATTGTTTTCAGACATAATCAGTTATAAATTTGTAGGTATGTTTTTATTGGAGATACCATCGGTAACGACTTTAGCTTAAAGCTCTATATTTTAGGGTGTATATATCTTTATTAACAAAGTATATGCCTTTTTTTCCCGAAATTACAATTTTATTTATCTCTGGTTGATATTTTTTTAAAAACTCAGGGCCCATTCAAGAATAAATTTATAATTTCACACCAAAAATATAGCGCTGCTATTTTCTGAACAGCCAAACAAAAAAAACCATTATAAATGAATATACTTGTAACAGGAAGCCAGGGGCAATTAGGCAGAGAACTGCAGGAATTAGAAAAGGCTTACCCCAACTACACCTTCTTTTTTACAGACATCCAGGAGCTGGATATTACCAATGAAGACCAGATAGGTAAATTCATAAAAGCTCACCAAATTGATACCGTAATAAACTGTGCGGCCTATACCGCTGTAGACAAAGCAGAAACAGACAAGCAACAAGCTATGCTAATCAATGCCACAGCAGTGAAATATCTGGCCCAGGTATGCGGTAAATCCAATACATTACTCATTCACGTCTCCACCGATTATGTCTTTGAAGGCAAAAGTTTTAAGCCCTATACAGAAAATGATACGGCAAGCCCCAAGAGTACCTATGGTAAGACCAAGCTGGATGGTGAAATAGAGGTAGTTTTCAATGCTAAAAGAGCTTTAATATTTCGCACCTCCTGGTTGTATTCCTCCTATGGCAACAATTTTGTGAAAACTATCGCGGAAAAAGCCAAAACCACCAAAGAGTTAAAAGTTGTTTTCGATCAGATTGGTACTCCCACCTACGCCGCAGATCTTGCCAAAGCCATTCTGGATATTATACCCAAAATACCCACAAAAATCCGCACCGAAATCTACAACTATGCCAATGAGGGAGTAAGCAGCTGGTATGATTTGGCCAAAGCCATTGTGGACATCAAAAAACTCGACTGTCACGTAGAGCCTATGCTTTCAAAGGATTATCCCACAGAAGCACAGCGCCCGTTTTATTCTGTTCTTAACAAGTCCAGAGTTAAAAAAGACTTTGGCATTACCATTCCTTACTGGCGTGAGAGCCTGGAGAAATGTCTTGCTAAAATGCAGTAGTTTCTAAAGAGAATACTTCCAGTCTTGCAGTATTGCAGTAAGTTTATGGTTTTCAATAAGAAAGCCGTCGTGTCCATATATGCTGCTCAACACAGCATGCTGAGCATTGGGCAACATTTGGGCTACCTGGTTTACTTCTTCAGGGGGAAACAAAATATCGGAGTCGGTACTGATGCAAAGACTTGGTGTTTGAATGGCTGCCAGGGCTTTTACAATACCCCCTCTGCCTCTTCCCAAATCGTGTGAATCGAAGGCTTTGCTGATATAATAATACGCATGCGCACTGTATCTCTTCACCAGTTTTTCGCCCTGATAGCGCTGATAGGTGCAGGCGCGATAGTTTTCCAACTGCCCGTTATCGACATCGGGCTGTGTAAGAGCAAAGGTTTCATAATTGCGGTAACTCACCATGCCGATAGCCCTGGCGGCCATCAGTCCTTTTGCTCCGGCCTGGGGAGCATCGGTAAAAAAGCTAGGATCTGCTTCCATAGCCATGCGCTGTGCTTCATTAAAAGCCTTACACCATGAGCTGGTGCGGGCCGAAGCCACCAAAAAGACAGATCGTTCGATAAGCCCCGGTTTTATATAGCACCACTCCATGCCTTGAAAAGCACCCAGAGAAGCACCAATGATCAAATCAATTTTTTCTATCTGCAAGTGCTTTCGCAAAATTTCATGCGCTTTCACCATGTCACGGATGGTAATTAGAGGGAAATCGAGCAAATACCGCCTGCCCGTTAAAGGGTTTATGGAATGTGCTCCCGTACTACCATAACACGAACCCAATACATTAGCGCAAACTACATTATACTTATCCGTATCGATATACTGACCTTTGCCTACTATGCCCGGCCACCAGTCCAGAGGATTTGAGTTGCCTGTTAGGGCATGGCAAACCCATACCAGGGGCCGACTTTGTTGTAAATCGCCGAGTACATCAAAAGCGATATCAATTTCGGGAAGCAAGCCTCCTGATTCGGTATGAAAAGGTTCTTTTACGTTTAGTATTTGGGTCATAAAGCTTCGGTTAATTGTTTGTGGTTTACCCGCTCTTTGAGGTACAAAGATGCAAAAATAGGATTTTATGTTTTATGTCTTCCTTATTTATCGCATGGAATGGAATAAAACCATGACCGGGAGGGTAAAAATAACCTCTTTTTACAAGTAAAAGCAGCTTTAAAAATGGTAAATTTGATCTTTATACATTCTATTCGATAAGCCACACCTCTTAAAAATACTTTTCAACAATGATTTCCTACTATCAGTCCAGAATCAAAAGCATAGAAAACCATATATCGCAACTTCGCAAGCGGGACAATCTGTTTAATACCGCCCGCCTGTCGGCTTTCATTCTCTTTATAGTGGCG
>JBEPXC010000173.1:0-7805 GCA_041642035.1 Sphingobacteriia bacterium | reverse complement strand
CGCCTGGCGTTTAAATAGTCAATGATTCGGTCGAAGGTAAAGTCAAATATAATGATGCCAATGATGATGTAAAATAAGGTTTGTTCCACGATGTTGAGGTTAGTGTTTTTTGTTATGTTATATTTTGGGATGCTACAATAGAGTGTATGTCAGATTCTATATTCTTTAATACGAGCCGCTGTATTTTCTTATAAACCACTCAACCGAAAGCAGGATAAGTAACAGAAAGAATATCCACCTAAGGTTAATGAGCTCTTCGTATTTGTTTTGAGCATGCAAAACCGGTTTGATGTTTTCGCGGTTCTTTATTTCATCAAGCAGTTCATCCAGTTGGTTGGGGTAGAACATTTTACCGCCTGTATTGCTGGCCAGCTGAAAAAGCAACTGATGATTGGCTACGGTGCGAATATCTTCGATGTTGAGGGGAGCAACGGTGAATATGCCTTCTTCTGAAAACTGCTCGTTGCCCAAGCTTACGGAGGCCTGATAACGGTATTCGCCCACCGGAAAGGTGCCTGCATTAAGTCGATAAGCATTCTGGGTTGGTCCGAAAATGTATTCAAATTCAGCACCTTCTTCATCGGTGATTGTAAGGCTTACTTCAGGCGTATTTACCAATTCGTAACTAGGGTTGTAGAGTTCGGCTTCAAAGATCGCTGGTTGATTTTGGTAAAGGAAATTTTGGGTCATCACCCTGAAAAAACTTTTGTCTTCTACCACAGTCAGGAACTGAATCATTCGAGATACCAGGTCGTTGAAAACTTCATGATTGTTGTTTCGGGCATAATTATCCAATCGCCATCTCCAGATGCCTTCACCGGTAATTACGCCTGTTTTTTTGTTTGTCGTTTGAGAGAATGCGATAAGAGGAAAGTCGGTAGATACATTACCGATTTTTTGATATGCCAAAACCTGGGTGGCAGGGGTAAGTGCAAAACTTGCAAAGGGAGTTTGCAAGGGGGGAAACAGAGGCAATAATGCAGATGTTTGTCCCCTGAGCTGAAAAAGAGTAAAAGTAGTGTTGACTTCTGCACGACTATCGTTAAATCCGGCAGCACGGGTATTTATTTCCACGCCTGTTTGCAATTGGTTGAAAGCGGTGATGTTGCTAAGAGTACCAATGATAAAGAGTTGAGGGATGTCTGTCTGTCGTGCACTATTGACCAGAGGGGTTCCGGTATTTCTTTGCGAGGGGAGTTGATGCCAGATAATGATATCGTAGGCAGACAACTCGCCAGTAAAGTCATCGGCAAGAAAGACCTGTGTTTCAAAGTTCTCATTTTCATCCAGCGCTAGCTTTAATGCGCCTACATCCGGATGCGGACCTGCTGCAATGATAGCTAGCTTCTGTCGGCTGTCGATTACCTCAATGAAAAATTCACGTACATTATTCTCTACAGAAATTTCGCCTTCTACCGGAACAAATTCAATGCGATAACGCTTCATCCCGATATCTGTTGCTTCAAGCTGAATAGGAATGGTTTGAAAGTAATTATCGGAGGTGATGCTTATGTTTTGTTCAAAGAGCGTATTTCCCTGTTGAGTTACTTTTAGGGTGCTGCGACTACCCTCAGCCTGACGGGCTTCAAGGGTAACTTCCAGAGGGAAAATATTATTGAGATAGGTGATTCTGTTGTGTCTTACATGATTGACGATGAGGTCTTTGTGGGGAATGGTGTCGCCCAGGGCAATGGTATAGATAGGAAAAAGATGGTTTGTCTTTTGGAATACCGGGTTCTGTCCACGATTAAATATACCATCGCCCGTGATAATTACTGCCCCCACGTTGCGGTTGCTGTATAAAACATCCAACGATTCAAAGATTTGAGAGATGTTGGTGGTTTTTTCATTAAAGGTGAAAGTATCTCTTTGTTGCACCTGCTCTCCATAGGTATAGGTAATGACACTATATGAATTTTCAAGCTTATTTGAAAAATCAACCAGTTGCTCTTTATAAGTGTTCATGGCAGAATCAGAGGCTGGTGTGGCCAGCAATGACTCTGTATTATCCTGAAAAACCAGAACGAGGGGTTCATTGGTTTTGGTGGTTTGCATTTCCAGTAGTGGGGCCAGCAACAGCAAGCAAATTATAAAGACTAAGAGGAAACGAAAGGATGCCAGCGTCCACTGCTTCCAGGGTTTAAAATCATCTGATGTGTTTTTATAATACAAGACTATTGCAAATGCTATGCCTGCGGCAATACAAAGAACTATAGTCCACCAGGGTTGGTTAAGTACAAAGTTGAATTTCAAAACCTGAAGTATATTTTATGGATCAAAAATATCCTGCTTTTCATTAAGGAACACAAAGATAAAGGGATTTAAAAAACAATGCCTTTTTTAGAATCTACAATATGAAAACAATACCACGTATTTAACAATGTTTAATGGCTAAATTTCTGTGGAGATTAAACAGATTCATTGACTTTGCTTTCGTAGAAATGCCAAATATCACCCGGGGTAGGAGGGAAATAAAAAACCCCGGTCAGGTATAAAAAAGTACCGCCGGGGTTTTGGATACACATCAAATCCGTTATTTATTTATCGGTTTGATCGTTTGACTTATTCTTTCCCTGACCTGATTGAGGTTTGGTAATATTGTCCCTCATACTGGTATCAGCTTTGATATTTTCCATCTTATAGTAGTCCATGATACCCAGGTTTCCACTGCGGAAAGCTTCAGATATGGCTTTCGGAATTTCGGCTTCTGCTTCAATTACCTTGGCACGGGCTTCCTGTGCCTTGGCTTTCATTTCTTGTTCCACGGCTACGGCCATGGCTCTTCTTTCTTCGGCTTTTGCCTGAGCGATATTTTTATCGGCATTGGCCTGGTCAATTTGCAATATGGCACCGATGTTTTTCCCTACATCGATATCAGCAATGTCAATAGATAGTATTTCATAGGCCGTACCTGAGTCAAGACCTTTTGATAGCACCACTTTGGATATGCTATCGGGATTTTCCAGTACCTGCTTATGATTGCTTGCCGAACCAATAGAAGTAACAATACCTTCACCTACCCTGGCGAGAATGGTTTCTTCGCCTGCACCCCCAACAAGTTGTTTGATATTGGCACGCAGGGTTACCCTTGCTTTGGCAATCAGCTGGATACCATCTTTAGCAACAGCAGCAACGGGGGGGGTATTGATAACTTTTGGTTTTACCGACATCTGCACAGCTTCCAGAACATCACGTCCGGCAAGGTCGATAGCGGTGGCTGTTTTAAAATCGAGATTAATATTCGCTTTATCGGCGCTGATGAGTGCATTCACTACCGCCTTAACACGTCCTCCGGCCAGAAAATGGGCTTCAAGGTCATCGCGGTTTAAGTGTAAACCCGCTTTAGTGGCTGCAATGAGGTTGTTTACAATAATAGCAGGAGGTATTTTTCTCCAACGCATCAGTACCAGCTGCAACAGGCTGATTCTCACCCCCGATACCAGGGCCGAAAACCACAGCCCAACAGGGATAAAGTAAAAGATAATCCATAGCCCCAATATACTGACTACAGCAATGGCAATAATGATTCCTAAGTTTGTGTCCATTTTAGTTTATGATTTTGATTTAACAATGATTTTATTTCCATCAACTTTAGATACTACGATAGGAGTATTTTGATCGATGAGATTATCTCTGGAAGTAACCTCATAATACTCTTCATTAATAAGGGCTTTACCCATGGGGTTTAAACGCGATATGGTGATGCCTTCATCTCCGGCTTGTACTTTATTTTCTTCAATGGTATTTACTCTGCCATTCATCTCAGAGCCCAGCATGGCCTTTTTCCATGTTTCACTTTTTAACGCTAAAACCAGAGCGGTGACGGAAAAAACAAGGGTACCTATTAAAACCAGTGTGCCTGCTGTTGTCCCGAAGCTGGTGTAGGTGCTTAATACACCAAAGGCCAGCATGGCCAGTCCTACCAGTCCTACTATAGTTGTACCCGGTACTACCAGAATTTCAAGAAGAAGAAGAGCGAGCCCAATTACAATAATGGTCAGAATTAATATCCAGCTCATGAAGAACAGTGTTTATGTTTATGATATTTAGTGTAATTCCTATTCATCCCCTAAAATAACTAAAATTATTTAGATTTGTTTAGAAGATTCTTAAATAAATAACATGCCCTTGTGCAGTATTATTCAATAGTAGCAGTAATTCCTCTATTTAGTAATTCCTTATACATTGGCTGCAAGGTGTTGTAATCAGCCGATTTAACGGCACATTTGCCTTTGTGATGAATGATCATGGTGCATTGCTCTGCCTGCTCAGGTTGATGATTACAAACATCAATCAGGGTTTCAATGACAAAATCAAAGGTATTAAAATCATCATTGTGGACAACAAGATCACGAAACTTTATGCTTTCTGTATCTTCTGTAGGATTAATACGGGTTTTTTCCCTGGTCATTGTATTAAGGGGTTTCAGTGTTAAACTTAGGGATGATGCTTAATTTCGTCGGCAATTCCTCTTTTCTTGAACAAGAGTTTGTTTTCCTGTCCTTTAATGAGGCGTTTAATGTTTTTGAGGTGGGTAAAAGGAACAAAAACAGCTACTGCCAGGGCAAAAATAATTTCAGCCAGCAATGTGCTTTGTAAAATAAATATTATGACAACAGGAAAAGTTAACGCGGCAGCCATTGAACCAAGAGAGACATAACGGGTTGGTAGGAAAAAGAGGAGAAAAACGGCCAGACAAATCAAAACTGCCAAAGGAAACATCGCAATGGCAATACCTACAAGCGTCGCGATTCCCTTACCGCCACGAAATCCAGCAAAAACCGGAAATACATGCCCAAGAAGGGCCATGGTGCCCAGCAGCAGCTGGTAGACAATGAAATGATTTTCGTTTAGGAATGCTGTAGCCGAAAAATGACTCAGATAAACGGCAAGAAAACCTTTCATGGCATCGAGCAACAATACAATGGCCCCGGCTCTGTTGCCAAATACACGCAGTGCATTAGTGGCACCGGCATTTCCGCTGCCATAGTTGCGCAAATCGAGCTTGTAAAAAATTTTCCCAAACCATACTGAAGTCGGTATTGAACCAAGTAGATAGGCAATGACCAACGATGCAATTTGTATTATTCCTATATCCATGAGCAATGATGTCTTTTAGTTTGCAAAAGAAGTCTTTTCAAGCAACATTTACAAAATTAATAAATGCTTTTCTATTAAATGTACGCGTAAGAAAACAAATTAGTTAATCATCTTAATGTTTCGGACAAAATCAAAGGGTCGACGATCGGAGGAGAGAATGAAACTAAAGGGTTGTTCCCCTCTTTCAACCTCCATACGGCGTTTGTTGGGTTTTATATTCCTGATCATATTATTGAATTCTTTGTCAGAAGCTATAGCCTGCATAATGCCATTGGAGTATGTAAAGAAAAACCATTCAACCCCTATTCCTTCCTCTACAAAACCTGTAGGAACAAATACCATATTAAAAACATCTCCGCTTCTTTCTTTTCTCAGTTCCAGAAAACCATCTACATATTTGTTCATTGGGAAACGATCCATGTTTGCTATTCCCATGGGGCCTTTAGTGTAAAAGGTATGCGTACGTTGATCCCATTTCATCTTTATATCAGCAAAAAAGAAGGTATGACTCATTTCGGCGGGGAACCTGCTGAAGGTACTATCGACCAGGAATTCCTGAATTAGCTCCTGGGCAGCTTCCTGATTGGTTTTTTTATGAAGGAAACTGGAATATTTAAAACGGTTCAGATTCAAAAAGCTAGTTTTTTCTGAGGTGTTTATACCCGATTCAATCATACCCAGGGCAGGGTTTAAGAAGAAAAAATTAATTCCCATCACCACATCGAGGCTAATATCTTGCTGTTTCAGATCATGTGCTATCTTTCCATAGGTTGTCATCTGGAATTGTCCAAGGTCTTTTGCCAGAAGCACATCTCCATGTCCTTCAATGATGCATCGTGCAGGATTGATCGTTATGATGTTGTCGGGCAGGGATGCATTTAAGAGTTTTTCCGGTGTACTAATCTGGTATACCCCTAAATCTTTGTTGTAGGTGAGAAAGCCGCTTGCAGTAATAAGGGGTGTATCAGAATAATGCTTTTGACGATCAAAGACTGCCGGATAAATATGCACAGAATCACCACCCAACATCATAGCCGCATGTATAGTGCCATTGGCATCATTTTTAAGTTCTTCTGCCAGAGGGATAAAAATACTGTCTTTTTGTAATTCTGCCTCAAATCTAAACCAATTGGGATTATAGCCAGGGCAATCTAATACCATATGGGTTGAACCATCATAAATAAAAGAAGGGCTTTCTGCTTTTAAGGCCAACTTACCATAAAACTCAAATCTGGGACTGATGAAGAAATCTTGTTCTTTGGCAATATTTGCCCTTGCAATAGTAGTGCGGTAGGCTTTGTCTACAGCAATGGATTCAAAAAGCAGGGATTGTTTTTTGCCTGTTTCATCCTCATAGTCGTACATACCACTTCCTGAATAATCCCATTTAGAGATAATGTTTATTCCTGCCTGATAAAAACGGTGAAGTTGATTGGTGGTGTTGGCTAAAACAATTGCATTTTCAAGTTTTTCAAATTCTGCTCTCTGCAGAATGTTTACCTTTTGCTTATCTGGGAAAATAGCGGCATCGGCCACTTTGATAACTTTTACTTCATTGGTGTATATGATGTTTTCGGCAAGGTCATAATCTATTTGACCAGCATAGAAACTAAGTCCATCCTGAGCATTATGGGTAGAAATGAGTTCATGACCAGTAAAATCATGCGTTATCCAATATGTTTCCTCCAATTGACCCAGCGAAGCGATCTCATCACGTACATCGTTTTCGAAGTTGAGCATGCCTGTGGCGAGGTCCCAATCCATATTATAGCCCAATGCTCGAAAACGGTTAATTTCAAAGTCAAGCAATGATTGTTTTTCGATCATGGTAAGTGTTGCCTTTCGCTCCATGATGTTTACATAGGATTTATATCCTGATGCCACAATGGCTGTGTTTTCTCCATCGGAGGTGAGAAGGGTAAGACTGGATTCTTCCGCTGCAAAATCAGATTGTTTAAATTCAAATTCATTGGAACGCATTTTGCCCCCAAATAAAGTCAGTTCTCCGTCACCTGCTAATCCTTCAGGACTCATGTCAATACTTCCGTTAAGCATGGCAAGTCCCTCATATAATTCAAAGGGATTCTCAAAACTCTTAATGCTCATCATATCCTCATGGGGCAAATAAAGCATTTCAACCTCATGGGCATAAACTTCAGGATATTCAACGGGCGTTGTCTGTGGGCTAAGATTGAAGAGTTCCACCTGTGCTCTGGCAGAATCGGGAAACATGATCATTTTACTGGCGTTGATGGTAGAGTTGAGATATTGTAGTTCACCGTCGGCACGCAAACCTTCATAACTCATGTCGATGGGACCTTTATACACTGCTTTACCATTGTAAATGGTATATCCATCTTCGGGAGTTTGGGTATTAAACCCCAGAGAGTAATCCTCCTGAACGGTCAGGTAATCGTAAAAGTCAGGGAAAATACCTGTAGAGATAAATACACCATCAAAGGCAATGTTGTCGGTTGTTGCATTGTCAAGACTGTCAATAGAAAAAGGGATGAGCTTAAAAAATACATTTTCACGATCATATACTCCTTCCTGAACAAAATCACGGTCGTAAAACACAAACGACTCGTTATTGGAGTTGAAGGTGGGATACCTGGGGTAAGGAAGCTGGCCGGATTTATTTCGGGGATGGTCTACCAATAGCTCTCCGTTGATGCCTTCCAGAACTGTTTTTACTCTTACTAAAG
>JBEPXC010000172.1:0-7875 GCA_041642035.1 Sphingobacteriia bacterium | reverse complement strand
AACTTTCTCGAGCTTATCCAGGGGAAGGTTATCTCCTTTGAACGTATATATCACCTTCATCGATTCGAAGGCTTTGGGCAGCTCATCCTGGATTTCTCCCTCTACTTTAATAGAAAGGCCTTTGATATCAACCCTCATTTTCTTTAGCATTCCTACTACATCCATACCCGTACAACCCGCCAGGGCCAGTAACATAAAAGGTTTAGGGCGTGAACCTTTGTTCTTGCCTCCATTTTCTTCTCCCGCATCAAGGGTTATTTTATGACCATCAAGATCTGCCAGGAATTCAAATCCCTCTACCCAGTCGATGTTTACTTCTCTTTTCATCTTGCAATCTTTTTTAAGTAATTGGTTTTGTTTAATTCAACTTCAGGCACTTTAAAGAGTTTAAAGTTTATAGAGTTTAGGGTTTAGGCCGTTTAATGTCTGCACGGTTTCCTTCAATCTCATTCCTGTCACTCCTCTCCCATTACGCATCACCAAAAGTTATTTGTTGGCAAAAAAAATAATCTTGAACATGGTACCATCTGTTGAGGAATAAACTTCCATATTTCCACTTACCTGATCTTTAACAAGTATATCGGTAAGAGGCAGTCCATTGGTGGCTAATTCGGCAATGTCGAAATTCTTGGGTAAGCCTTTTCCATTATCGCTGATGCTGATTTCGTAATGATTATTCTCAAAAGCATATTTTATATGAATCAAATGCTTTGTATCGGGATGTTTTTTTATATAATAATCAGAAAATGCATGCTGCAAAGCATTAGATATTAACTCGTTTACAATAATACCCATTGGTATGGCATAATCTATATCCAGGAAAACCTCCGAAACTTCATAGTGAATCTCCACCTTGTCTTTTCTTCTGTAAAAAACGAGTAATTCTTCGGTAAGTGTTTTAATAAAATTGGAGAAATCGACGTCAGAATAACTTATGGATAGGTATAGATTATGATGAATGAGTAAAAGACTTCTTACTCTGCGGGCAAGTTCTTTGAATTTTTTCGATGCTGCAGGGCTCAGATTCTCCTTGTCGTTGGCAAGGATGAGAGAAATAATAATATTCATATTATTTTTGACCCTGTTATGAATTTCATTGATGAGCACTTCCTTTTCAGCAATATCATTTTTTATTTGCTCTTCAACCCTCATGCGTTCGGTCATTTTTACCTGTAGCTCTTTATATGAACCGGTAAGTTCGGCCGTTCGCTCTTTTACACGGGTTTCCAGTACTTCACTTATGGCTCTCAGATTCTTCTCTGCATGTTCTCTAACGATTATCTCTTTTTGCAGATTGATCGCTTCACGGTTATCATGGCCATAGATTATAAATCCCTGGTGATCGTCAAAACGATCTTTTATAGAAGTAAAATAAAGACTGGTTTCAATAAGGTTATCCGAATTATCCTTCATGGTCATTACCATGGGCCCCAACTGCTCCTTTTCTTTGGCTTTTCTCAGGTAATTTACCAGCAATGCCTTGTTTTCAAACCACGAAAATGCGTCACTCCCTTCCAATTTGTCTTTTGATCCTCCGAAGAGCTTTTCGGTGAAAATATTGCTTCTGATGACCGTATTATTATTGTCGATAAAAAGAACTATCTCTTTTAACTGCTTGATAATATTGTTTGCTACGATGTTATTTACATTAATCCCCATCAGCTGATACTTGAGCATGGCATAGGCAATAGCAAAAATCCAGGGCAGAGAAGTAATGTGTCCCATATTGGGGATGGGTTTGAGGTTGATGGCCGGCAGCACCAAATCAATACTTACCCCCAAAAGAAAGAACAAAACAAGGGGATAAAAATATAGCCTGAACTGGTGAATTTCATATTGCTCTTTCAAATGCCTCCTCCATCTGAGTAGTGCAAAAAATGTTATAGAAGCCGCACTGCCAAGGTATAAATAAAAGAATATGAAATAAAACCTTCGGGGATTATGAATAAAGTGCCAATAAGTGTCTCCCTTAATAACATTATAATTTTTCCCAATGCCGGTTAGATTTGACAATACCAGCACCATGCCCATGGTCAGCATAATCAGGAAGAGGGTAGGAATTACATATTTCTTGCTGGAAAACTGGCTGATATGCAGGTTAAACAGCACCATAAAAGCAGGGAAAAGGCAATACCCGATAGATGCTACAATATCCCATTGAATGGTAGATTCGACAGTTGGTGCAGAATAAACAAATACATATCCAAACGACCAGATGGCAAAACAAAGACTCAATAAGAAGAAAATCTGATTGAGCCGATATTTTATACTCTTGGATAAGACATAAAATCCGGCCTGAAGATAAACCAAAAACAAGAGTATAGAAATAATAGAAAGTACGTTCATATACCTGCAGCTTATGTTATTGGTTAAAATTGATTGTGAAGGTAGTACCCTCCTGATTCAAATGAACAATAGTGCCTTTAAGGTGATCCCGGGCCAACACATTTACCAGTTGAAGACCAATCTTCTTGGTTTGAATTTCGTTGAAGGGGGCATGCAGCCCCACACCATTATCACTTACCACCAAAGAGTAATGATCATTGTTTTTAAAAAACTCTACCCGGATAATACTTTTCTCGCTTTCTGATTTCATTTCATGATCAAAGGCATAAATCAATGAATTGATGAGTAATTCATTGAAAATGATTCCCAGCGGGATCGCCTGACTGATATCAAGATTTTCATCGGTAAGATTTAATTTAAAAACAATATCCTTCCGTTGGCCAAAGTTGCTGTAAAGTTCACCTATAGCTTTTTTCAGATAGGAAGAAAAAGCGATACTGGAAAGATTGGGTGATGAATAAAAATCTTCGTGGATGCGTGAAATATAACGCACTTTCTCAGCAATATCTCTAAGTTTCTCCGACGCGTGCCCATCTATCCGGGGATGATTGCACAGCATATTAACCAAAGAGATAATCATCTGGATGTTGTTCTTTACCCTGTGATGTATTTCCTGTACCAATTTAACTTTCTCGTGTAAGTCGGCTTTAATTTGCTCCTCGGCACTACGACGTTCTATTACTTCCTGCTGTAAGCGCAGATTGGCATCCTGCAATTCGCGCGTTCTCTTTTTTACCAGCAATTCTAATTCTCTCCTTAGCTGAGAGAGATTTTTTTCTGTTCGCACTCTTTCAGCTACTTCATCCCTTAATTTTAGTTTCTGTCGGTAATCCATACAACTAAAGACATAACCCCGTACCCGTTTATACTGATCGCTTACTTTAATGATGTAAAGCATCACAGGTATGCGCTCGCTGTTGCGTGAAATCAATTCAATGCGTATCTGTTTGGATACATTGCGGCTGCTGAGTGATTTTAAGGCATTTTCAATTTTCTCTTCATCACTAAAAAGCTCACCAATAGAACTGCGGCTGATCTCATAGTTGTTATACTTGAGATTAGCAAGGGTAAAATGATTGGTGGAATAGATTTTTCCGTTGCTGTCGGCGATAAATAGAAATTCCTTTACGTTCTGCACGATAAGATTGTAAACAATATTGGGCGCAATAGATTCCCCTGGCAGAAAGAACAGCATATATACACTTCCTCCAATGAGAATCAGGGCATTAATAGGTGCCATTGCGGGTATAATCTGCGAATGGAGATAGGGAAAAATCAGGTTGGTAAAAAAAGAGATTACAAAAAATATACTCAGGGTATAGAGCATTATCCTGGCCTTATATTTATCTCTGTTGGTCAGGCCCATAAAATACCAGCTTATCAAAACAAAATAGCTTATCAGAACGCTCACAATCAGATAAAGTACAAAAACATAGTACTCAAAGGTGGTATCATAGGGGGTATAAAACCAATTACCATGGTATTCATAGAAGTATTTTACAGATTCAAGATCGGTAAAAACAGTGTATGATGAATACAGCGAAACTGGCAAAAGGAAAAGAATCACAATGGCATTAATAATGCGGTTATTTGTTTTGGTAAGCAGAAGTAAAAACCATACGGTAACAATAGGGAAAAACACCCAACCCACCGAAGCATACTTATCGTATAAATATACCTGATCTAATGTTTGTGCATCAAAAAACAAGCTATAGCTGCCGGCATACATCCCAAACAAAAAACATAATAGAGCAAAAACCTTTGTTGTGGCAGACTTGCGATCCTTCTTTAAGGAATATAAGCCTGCCTGCATAAATAAAGCAAAAGAAACAAAGGACAAAAGGGCAAATATATTCACTACTATAATTTTAATTTAACGCACATCAGGTTTATTTAAACTTTAAGACGTGAAGAGCAGTTGCCTTGAAAAAACACAATACTAATTTTTCGCCCCGCCCCCTATTGTATCCAATAAGCATCAAATATCAGATTTTTTTTTAAATAAATGACCTTTTTTTATGCAAAATAAACAGCCATTTCATGCGCTAAACATTGAAAAAAAACAAAAAAACAGGCTGGTCAAAGAAAAACATTAATGAACAGCCTGTTTATGGGGTTATAATTCCTGAAGCATCAGGAAAGTATGATTATTCCTGATCTGCCAGAAAACGTTCAGCCTCTATGGCTGCCATACAGCCTGAGCCTGCTGCGGTTACCGCCTGACGATAAACATGATCCTGAACATCGCCGCAGGCAAAAACACCAGGAACATCCGTCTGAGTGGAATCAGCTTTGGTAAGCAGATATCCGTTGTCATCCATCTTTAATTTACCGTCAAAAATATCAGAATTGGGTTTATGACCTATGGCAACGAAGAAGCCATCAATATCAATGCGCTGTTCTTCTCCGGTGAGGACATTTTGTACAATGACTCCGTTAACGGTCTTATCGCCAACAATCTCTTTGGGCACACTATTCCAAACCATTTCAATGTTGGGAGCTTTCATTACCCTGTGTTGCATGGTTTTTGAGGCCCTCAGTTCGTGACGGCGGTGAATGAGATATACCTTTTTGCACAATTTCGACAAATAAGAGGCCTCCTCACAAGCAGTATCTCCCCCCCCTACAACAGCAACAGTTTGTCCTTTAAAAAAGAAACCATCACAGGTAGCACAGGCTGATACGCCAAACCCGTTGAATTTCTGCTCCGATTCCAAACCCAGCCACTTGGCCGTTGCGCCGGTGGAAATAATCAATGTCTCGGCCAGCACTTCTGTTTTCTCATCCATGGTAACCTTAAACGGACGTTGTGTTAAATCTACTGCTGTAGCAATTCCCCAGCGTACATCCGTTCCAAATCTTTCTGCCTGTTTTTTAAAATCTTCCATCATCTGTGGCCCTTGCACTCCATCAGGGTATCCAGGATAATTCTCTACTTCGGTGGTAATGGTCAACTGTCCTCCCGGTTGCAAACCCTGATATATTACAGGTTTTAAATCTGCCCGTGCGGCATAGATTGCTGCTGTATAGCCTGCAGGTCCAGAACCCAAAATCAAACACTTTATCTTTTCCATAATAATATTTTTACTTATTTCTTTTAAAGCTTCAAAATTACTGCTTTTCATCAAAATAAAATAATAAATAACAAACGTCACATCTTTATATGTACATATAACTGTTGTTTAATGTAACGTAAGGCCTTAACGATCCTTACCTGCATTAAAAATCATGAGATTTAGCTTCGCTGCGAATTCGTGGTACACCCAGCAAATTTAATTGCCTAAACGCCTCAAATCTATTCCAGACCAATGTTTAACCAAGTCCGTATTTAAACCGTAAAAATACGGTTTAAATACGGTTTAAATACGGACTTGCCAGGGTTCGAATTCTACGTTGAAACAAAGCAGCTTTAAGAAAATCATGGTCGTTGGCCCTGAGCCCAACACATAAAAAAAACAGACCATTTGCATGATCTGCCTAAATATCAGAGAGCAAGCTACAAAAACCTCAGGATACAGCCCTGGTTGCTTCGTACATCGACTTCAAATCGGCCAATGCAATGGCAGCAATGGCTTCAATAACCACAGGCACGCGCAGTGCAATACAGGCATCATGCCTTCCCTTCACTTCAAGATTTTCAACTTTACCGCTTTGAATACTGAAGGTTTGCTGTGCAATGGAGATGCTCGAGGTGGGTTTTACGGCCACCCTGAATATCATTTCATTGCCATTTGATAATCCTCCCGTAATTCCCCCTGCATTGTTGGAGGCTGTTTTTCCGGATTCATCCAATATAGGGTCATTATGCTCGCTGCCTTTCATGGCTGCCGCATTAAATCCGGAGCCAAATTCGATTCCTTTGATGGCCGGCACAGCAAAAGCAAGGTGGCTAATTACCGACTCTATAGGGTCAAAGAAGGGTTCACCCCAACCAAGAGGTATGTTATTGGCTTTGCACTCCACCAGTCCGCCCAATGAATCGCCTGCTGCCATGGCTTCAGCTACAGCATTTTCGATATCCTGGCGCCCACCAGCCTTGATCAGTTGGGCTGAAACAGCCACCGGCTGGATAAGTTTTTTTGCCACAACGCCTGCTGCCACCAAGGCAAGGGTTAAGCGTCCGGAGAAATGCCCTCCTCCCCGATGGTCATTATGCCCGGCATAACGTTTCCAGGCAACAAAATCTGAATGTCCGGGGCGAGGCGTTTTTACCAGATTGTCATAATCGCCCGATTGGGTGTTGTTGTTGCGAAAGAGTATGGTTAATGGTGAGCCGGTGGTGTGTCCACGAAAGCAACCCGTTACGATTTCAGGGGTATCATCTTCTTTACGCGGGGTTGTTCCAACGGCTCCGGCTTTACGTCTTCCCAGGTCAGGCAGAAAATCTTCTTCTGTCAGGGCCAGTCCGGGAGGGCAGCCATCAATACTCACTCCAATGGCTTTACCATGAGATTCTCCAAAAATATGTATGCGAAATATACGTCCAAATGTATTCATGTTTCTTTTATTTCTTCAATGATGTAAAGAGGCTTCAGTGATGAATATGCATTCATACTGCCGCATCAGATAAATAAGTTTAGTGGCTTATTTTTGCATAATCTTCAAAAAAGGCAGGATAAGATTTTGCAATGGCGTGTGCATCTTCAATAACAACGGGGCCATCACAGACTATACTGGCCACAGCAGCTGCCATGGCAATACGATGGTCGTGATGCGAATGCACGGTACCTCCGTTCAGCTTTCCGCCTCTTACGTACATTACATCACCTTCGGTATAAATATCCAATCCAAGTTTAGAAAACTCCTGTGTAAGAGCAAGCGCCCGGTCACTTTCCTTTACCTTGAGGCGACCGACTCCCTTTATGATGGATAAACCAGTGCAGCCGGCAGCCAGAGCCACCAGTGGAGGAAATAGATCCGGACAATGGGTGGCATCAAATTCAAAGGCTTTAAGCTGGGCTTTTTTTAACTGCACGAAATCATTTCCCGTGGTTATTTTGGCGCCACAATCCCACAGGGCTTGTAGAATAGCCCTATCGGCCTGGGCAGAATCAACATCAAGGTTTTCTACCGTTACTTCTCCGCCCAATGCTGCGGCAACCAGCATAAATGCAGCGCCGCTCCAGTCGCCTTCAATAATATATTCACGGGCCTGGTATTGTTGCGGTGTATCTATGGTGAAGGTCTCATAGTTGTCGTTTTTAACCGTTACACCAAAATCTGTCATTAAGTGGGTAGTGATATCGATGTATGGGCGACTGCGTAAATTATCCACTTCAAAAATCACAGGGGCCTGGGCATAAGGTGAAGCAATCAGCAAACCTGTTAATACCTGCGAGCTAACCGTTCCATCTATTTTAGCCCTACCTCCGGGCAGGGGCCCCTTTACCTTAATGGGCAAAAACCCTTTATGGGTGGTACATTTAGCTCCTGCCGATTTGAGCGACTTTTCGATCATGCCCATGGGGCGGGTGGCCAATGAGCCAATTCCTGTAAGGGTGATTGTATCAGTCAGGCTGGCAGCAACCG
>JBEPXC010000171.1:0-7948 GCA_041642035.1 Sphingobacteriia bacterium | reverse complement strand
AAAGCCGACAGCATGAAGAGGATTTTCCGATAATAGATGTCGGTCTTGAACAAATAGACCTGGGCAAGCTAACGGATTTGGAAGGTACTGACACACCAACATTAAGCGGAGTGCTTAATGGAGAGCTGAGCGCAAGAAACTTTTTTGAAGACCCGGCATTTGTTGCAGACCTCAGGATTGAAAGCTTCGGATTTAAAGAAGATACCATTGGAAATATTATTGTAAAAGCAGAGAATATACAACCCAATGTGTATGATCTTTTTGCCTCCATCCAAAGCAATGTGACGGATTTAGTCGTAGAGGGCAATTACCGTACAGGAGACAATGCCGGGATTAATTTTGACATGGAGCTTAACAGACTTGACCTATCCTCCTTTGAGAGTTTTGCTGCAGGAAGTATTACAGAACTTGAGGGTTTCCTTACAGGAGAAGTTAGCATTAGAGGAACCACAGAGCAACCTGTTCTCGACGGATCCATCAACATCAACCAGACTTCGTTTCATGTAACAGCTATTGACTCAAGATACACACTGAAGGAAGAAAAAATTGTCTTTGACCGTTACAATGTGCGCATGCAGGATGTTAGGCTGGAAGATCAGGCCGGACGTACAGCAACTATAAGTGGAAATATCAACATCAAAGATCTCAACCAGATAGCTTTTAACCTGGGTCTGAGATCACAGAACTTTTTGCTGATGGACGTAACAGAGGAACAAAATGAAAATTACCACGGGAGATTACTTGTTGACAGCGATCTGACGTTGAGCGGAGATATCAGTAAACCTACCGTAAACGGCACCTTAAGATTGAATGAGGGGTCAAATTTCACCTTGCTGCTGCCACAGTCCGATCCCGAAGCAATAGGCGATGAAGGGGTAGTAGAATTTATGCAAACTGGCGATACCTTGTTTCATCGCCTGACAAGAGAAACTGAAAATCAACAAGAGGTAATGTCGGCATTTAATAGGCTCGATTTAAGTATTAATCTGGAAATAGACCGTGATACAGATATTCGACTAATCATTGATGAGTATGCAGGAGACTTTTTGGAGGTTGAAGGGGGTGGCGTTTTAAGCCTGGGCATAGATCCCGGAGGAAGGATAACTCTATCCGGTCGATATGAAATGGAAGACGGGGAATACCTGCTCACCTTTTATGATGTGATAAGGCGAAATTTCCGAATCCAACCAGGTAGCAATATTGTCTGGACAGGAGATCCCATGGATGCCAATGTGGATATTGCGGCCATATATACCCTTCGTACCAGTGCTCAGCCATTAATGGTAACCCATATGGCAGGCGATCAGGGTAGCAATCTGGCTTTAAGGCAACAGTTTCCCTTTAGAGTATACCTGAAGATGTCCGGCAACCTCATGGAACCTGAAATCAGCTTCGAACTTGAACTACCTGAAGAACATAGCAACGCTTTTGAAGGCGCTTTGATGGCCCGCATAAATCAGATCAATCAGAACGAATCTGAATTAAATAAGCAGGTATTTGCTCTGTTAATACTGGGTAATTTCATCCAGGATAACCCCTTTGCTTCCATGGGTGGTGGAGACTTGTCTTCTACAGCACGTTCTTCTGCCAGCCAGATCCTCACCCAGCAGCTCAATAAGTTATCTGACAGGTACATCAAAGGCGTTGACATTAACTTCGAAGTTCAGTCAGGTATGGATTATTCCGGAGAAGAGGAAACCGGACGTACACAGGTTCAAATGGAGGTTTCCCGTAATTTCTTTGATGAAAGGGTAAAGGTAACTGTAGGTGGCAACATAGAACTGGAAGATGAATCACAACGACAATCCGACCCTGGTGATATCGCTGGTGACTTTAAAATAGAATATCTCATTACCCCTGAAGGAAGCCTTAGACTTGTGGGTTTCAGAACAAAAAACTGGGAAGATATTTTTGATGGTGAAGTATACGAAACCGGCATCTCTTTAATTTTCACCAAAAGCTATAACCAGTTCAGAGAACTCTTCAGAAAGGAAGACGAAAACATAGAAAACGAAGAAAATTAAGCTCCAATGGCAATTTCGACTAAATCACATCAATCAGAAAGAAGGCTGAGAATTCTAATTCTCATCTTTGTGTTGCTGGTTAGCAGCTGCTCAAATCTGCGATATCTTGACGAGGACGAAAAGCTATATACAGGAAGCAAAATAAACCTTGAAACCCAGGGCGGTGTGGCAAACAAATCTGAAATTACAGATGAACTTGAAAATGTGCTACGACCCAAGCCCAACGAAAAGTTCCTGTTTTGGAGAACAAGGCTATGGTTATACAATATCGCCGGAGAGGACCCTGGAGGACCTGTGCGTAAATGGATGAAAAATACACTGGGCAGACCTCCGGTTTTATGGCAGGATTTCAGCATACAGCAAGGAACAAGGTTAATGGAGAACCGCCTCTTTAATATGGGTTTCTTTGATACCCGTATTGAATATGAAGCCCTGGTAAAGGGAAAAACCGCCAGTGCGGCATACACGGTTCATCTGCTTCCTGCATATAAACTTCAGGAATTAAAGCCCTTGAGGGAAGAAAGCGACATCGCCGTCGAAATCAATTCAGTGCTCGACAAGAGTATTCTGCGTCCGGGCCGCCCTTACGACCTGGATATACTTAAAGAAGAAAGAGAACGCATATCAACCCACCTGAGAGACCAGGGTTATTTTTACTTTAATGCTGACTTTCTGATCTTCAGTGCCGATACCACCGTGGGAGAAAGAGAAGTCTTACTCTCGCTGGCACTCAAGGATAATGTTCCTGAGAATGCTTTTAAACAATTCAAGATAAATGACATTATCATCAATGCCAATCATAGTCTTCAGCAAGCAGATAATCAGGCAACGACCGACTCCACCTATACCGACAGGGGAATTTTGTTGATAAACAACAATGAAACATTTAAGTCCACCGCTTTACAACGTGCAGTATTTTTCGAAGAAGGAGAATTATATAATACCAATGACCATGATCTGAGTATAAATCACCTAATGGGCCTGGGTGTTTTCAAATTTGTAAATATCCGCTTTAATGAAACAGAACATCCTGATTCAGCTCAACTGGATGCCAGTATATTGCTTACGCCTATGGACAAGAAAACCATTAGTGCAGAGATCAGTGGTGTTTCTAAATCTACCGGGTTTGCAGGCCCAGGGTTTGATCTATCCTTTACCAACCGCAACTTTTTCCGGGGAGCCGAGAAGTTCAGCATCTCCCTGGATGGATCTTATGAAATACTTATAGGTCGCGATCAGGAAGCTACATCTTTGGAAGCAGGTATTACCTCAGAGCTTACCTTTCCCAGATTTATAACTCCAATAGGAGTCATAAGGATATCCCCCCGTTTTATACCAAAGACCCGCGTTTCGCTAAGCTTTAGCTACCTGAGCCGGACCAATGCATTCAGCCTGTATTCCATGAAAAGTCAGTTTGGATATCAATGGAATACCTCCATTACTACCCAACATCGTTTTGACCCAGTGGTATTCAATATATTTACCCTTGGCACCATCTCTCCCGACTACGAGCAGTTTTTTTCCAGGGAGGTGCTTTTCAGGCGAGGCTTATTTGAACAATTCCTTCTGGGATCGGAATATTCCTATTTTTATAATTCGCAGCTACGGCAAAAGAGAAAACACTCCTGGTACTTCAATTACAATATTGGTGCATCGGGCAACCTGCTTTACCTGGCAATAGATGGATTAGGACTTGGAACACCCGATGAAGACGGCAGTTATAGCATCTTTAACCAAGGCTTTTCACAATATACAAAGACAGATTTTGATTTACGCTATTACTTAAATCTGGGGCACGGCCAGAAAATAGCCAGCCGTTTTATTGCTGGAATAGGTGTACCATATGGCAATTCTACCACTCTACCCTATGTAAAACTCTTTACCATTGGTGGCAGCAACAGCATTCGTGCTTTTCATCCCCGTTCTTTAGGACCGGGAAGTTATCTCTCGCCCGATACCTTGAGGTCTTCCTTCAACATCTACCAATCGGGAGAAATAAAGCTGGAGCTCAACCTTGAATACAGGTATGAATTTACCAGTATTATAAAAGGAGCAATATTTGCCGATGCAGGCAATGTCTGGAATATAAACGAACGTGAGGCCGCCGCCGGGGGTGAGTTTTCATCTGACACTTTTCTCTCCCAGGTTGCTTTGGGCACAGGCCTGGGAATGCGGTTCGACTTTACCTTTTTCATCCTCCGGCTTGATCTTGCCTTTCCTTTGGCTGTTCCTTATGATGATTCTCCCGGATATTTCCAGAAACTGGAATTTGGGGTGGGAAGCTGGAGAAGCGATAATCTCTTGCTCAATCTGGCTATTGGTTATCCTTTTTAGCAGATCCACTGCGACATAAAAAGCCTGATTAGTGAATTATTTCCTCTCATCTAAAAACGAACCCTCTTATTCAGGCGGTTTAGTTTTATTGGGTTAATTTGTCTTTATCCTTCATGTTCGCAAAATGTTCCAGGAGTTCCTGTTCCATTTCATCAACAGAATCACAGATTTTAAATAGTTCAAGATCCTCATAATTAATCATTCCGTTTTCAGCGAACTTTTCAAAGTTTATAATCTGATTCCAATATTTGCTGTCGTAAATCAGAATCTTCATTTCTTTCTTAATTTTTCCTGTCTGCACCAGGGTAAGTATTTCAGCCAACTCATCAAGGGTGCCAAAACCACCGGGAAAAATAACAAAGGCTTTTGCCGGATACGCAAACCAGAACTTCCGCATAAAGAAATAATGGAATTCAAGATTAAGTTCATCATCCAGATAAACATTAGAAAACTGTTCAAAAGGCAAACTAATATTAAGGCCCAGTGATTTTCCGCCGGCCAGATATGCACCTTTGCTTGCGGCTTCCATAATTCCCGGACCTCCCCCTGTGCATACGACATACCTACGGCCATTATTGTAGTAATTCTTCATCGACCATTTGGTAACACGTTTGGATAGCTCCACCGCATCTTCATAGTACCGTGCATTGCGGATATCTGTTTCCGCTTTGCGCAGCAAATTGACATCGGGTTGATCCTGCTGATTAAGTGCTTCTAATTTCTTGTCAGCATCTTCCTGCGATACCATTCGGGCAGAACCAAAAAAAACAACCGTGTCTTTAATATTTTGTTGCTGAAATCGTGCCTGCGGTTCAACAAATTCTGCCATGATACGCAGAATGCGGGCTGAGGGTGAATTCAAAAAATCCAGGTTTTCGTATGCTTTTAAAGTTTTCGCCATCTTAATGAACTATTATAGTTGATTTAACTTGTAATTAGTAGATAATCTGTATAATGTTATTTCACAAAAATACTTTATTGTTTGGTAATACATACCTTTTTGTGTCGATATTGCTTAATTTTGGAAAACAGATAGATTTTTCCATTAATAATACATCCCATTAGCAAGGTTTTAAGCCCTGCTCCCCTTATATACCTATGTCAAATTATAAATTCACAGGTGGCAAATATTATTTCATGATCATTTCAGTTATGGTCATAGCATTTGCATTTTTAGTGCTTGTTAGTTCTTCTAATAATCAGAAAACTGAACCCGAAAAAACAACTATCGCTTCAGCAACCATTCTGTTAGACACTATTTTGCATGAACCTGTTAAACCAATTAAAATGCACTACATAGACAGTATGCTCCTCAAAAACATCCTTTTGGGCAAATTAACTATAGCTCAAAAAGATTCGCTCCTGGTAAAGATAGATCTTACATTTGCCAATCGTGATGGGCTAATGATGAATGGGGAAGCCTATGAAGCATTTAAAAAAATGCATCAGAAAGCAAAATCCCAGGGCATCAATTTGACTATAATCTCAGCCTTCAGGGATTTTAACCACCAAAAGCGCATTTGGGAAAATAAATGGAATGGACGACAACGCTTAAGTGGTGATATAAATGCTACAGACATCTCCGATTTGTCAGCCCGGGCCCTTGAGATTCTACGTTTTAGTGCAATGCCAGGCACTTCAAGACATCATTGGGGAACAGATATAGACATCAACAGCCTCAACAACAGCTATTTCGAAACCGGTAAAGGAAAATCTGAATACCAATGGTTAAAAGAAAATGCATCAAAATTTGGTTTCTTTCAACCCTATACCCCCAGATCAGAGCGCAGTAACAAAGGATATGAAGAAGAAAAATGGCATTGGTCTTATTTGCCTGTTGCGGGAGATTATATTCATCACTATTCAGGTATTATTACCACCGAGGATCTGATTGGTTTTGATGGGTGCAAAACATCAGCCAATATTGACGTCATTAACAATTATGTAAAAGCAATCAATAGTGAATGTATCATCAGGAATGATAGAACCCCATGATTCTTCCTGATGTCATAGTCTGAATCACAAAAAAAAAGAAGTGCAAAAAGATATTCTCTGAAGAAAATGAAACTAAAACTTCCATTTTATCTAAAATTTGTCATCAGCTTGCTGGGTATGGTATTGGTGGTTTTTATTATGCGTGAGGCGAAATCAATATTAGTACCCTTGCTGGTTGCTGGCCTACTGGCAATATTGATCAGTCCATTCACTTCATGGTTACTCAAAATAAAAACACCAAAAGTATTAGCAGTAATAATTAGTGTTGTATTTTTGATACTTATATTATCTGGACTGATTTATTTCTTTTACAACCAAATTCTACAATTTAGTGGCGATATAGGCTTATTACAAAAACGGTTCACCTATTATATCCGCCTTTTAAATACCTATATTGCCCAGAACTTTGATGGTGCCCCGCCTATTTCAACCGACAGCATACAAACCGCTATTTTTTCGTACATCAATAAAAATGCTTCAGGGCTTACACAGGGCCTGATTTCAACGGTAGGTAACCTAACCATGTTCTTTATCATCCCCATTTACATTTTTCTGTTTTTATATTACAAGAATTTTTTGATCGATTTTGTCCTAATGTCTTTCGATGAAAAGCACAGCCTAAAAGTACAAAAAGTCATACCCAAGGTAAAGATGGTGGTTCAAAATTACATATCAGGAATGTTCCTGGTGATTATCATATTGGCTATACTGAATAGTGTTGCTTTGTTAGGATTGGGAATAAAACATGCCTTTCTTTTCGCCGGTTTTGCAGCCCTGTTAAATGTCATTCCCTTTTTAGGCCCCTTCATTGGTGCCACTTTGCCTATAATGTATGCTTTTCTCACCAAAGATTCATTATGGTATACCGTTGGCGTTTTCCTTGCCTTTTATGTCATTCAACTGTTTGAAAGTAATCTCTTCACGCCTAAAATAGTGGGGGGAAAGGTTTCAATGAATCCTCTAATGACAATAATCGCATTGTTTGTGGGCAACTTCATCTGGGGATTGGCAGGCATGATTCTTTTTATACCGGGTATAGCCATTTTAAAGGTTATTCTGGATGAAGTAGAAGGCATGGAACCTTATGCTTTTCTTTTAGGAGATGCGAGTTCGTCTGATGAATCCAACCACCCACATTCACTTAAAGAACAGATTACGCAAGTAAGAGGCCGCTTTAAGATATAAATACTTAAGCGGCCTTCAATAATTATATTTTATTTCTAAACTCTGCGACTCAATCCCAGGTGGAGTAAGCTCATTTCTTAATCCTGAACAAATATGTCAATACCAGCATTGCCCGTAAAAACATTATTCTCTCCATTGGTAAAAACGGCATACCTGGAAACATAAACACCGTAGTTGGCACTATGGTTAACTGAGCTGTTTGATATTTCGAAGCGCGTTGAACCAGACAACCAAATATTAGCACCATTACTTCCGGGCCCTGCATAAGCTACATCAACATATTGGAATACATTAAGTGGATTGTTGGAGTCTTCAAAATATATTCCTTCAAAATATCCCGGAGAATTTACTTTTCCGCTAACCGTAATTCGCTGATCAGGTGTACCTATCATTCGCAGTGAACCATCGGC
>JBEPXC010000170.1:0-7949 GCA_041642035.1 Sphingobacteriia bacterium | reverse complement strand
AGGATTTAGAACAGTGCCTGGTACTGTTTTACGATAAATACAACAATTACAGACTGCATAGCTCTACGCTATACTTGCCCCCAATGGTATTCTGGCAGTGCTGGGAACAGGGCCTTGTGCAGGTTGATATAAACCACAAGCAAAGAAAAATCAAATTCAAGCCTTTAATGCCTTACCATCAACTATCGGGCAAAATGAGCCTGAGGGAAGTTTCTTGCCCTCATACGAAACCCCTCGATGGGGTTGAGGATGAGAATAAAACGGAAATGAACGGCGCCGTATCATTTCTTCAACCATCGGTATAAAAATCACCTTCGGTCGTTTCTTGCCGATGCAAAGTTCTTTAATTATTTTTAATTTTGAAAACCTATCTATACGATTGTCCGATCAATAGGGGGCTAAACCACTTTATTGACCCCAAAAAATAGTGAATGTTATGGAAAAACTTACACATGGCATGGATTTTTATCGCACAAAAGTTGTTTAAAATTCTGATTGAACCGTCATTTTTTGCGTGTATTTTCTACAGTAGAAAGCTTAATCCAACTGCTGTAGCTGACCTCCCCTTAAGTGCCCCTTTACTCCTTCCATTTTTATCATATTAATATATTGGCAATAAATGAAGTTATCCTTCTTGTTTCAAGTATTAAACACATACTCCTCATTTGCTTAATCTATAGTACGGTACTTCACCATACATTTCAAATCCCAGTTTTTCCGCTAATTTATATGAACCTACATTTTCCAGTCGGCATGCCCATACGGGTTCATAACTATTTTCAAGACAATACTCTATCAAGGTAGAACATTTGGTATTCATCTGTTGATTCCAGTACCTTTTTATAGTATTCATTCTCATTCGATAAGGGGTGGTTCCTTTTGCCAGTCTTCATAATTGGCATAGCGAAAGGTCCAGAATCCGTTTTTTCCATGATCAAACATGACAGTCATAAGGTCAAAGCCAGGCATATTTTCAAAATGTACCTGGAAGGTGATCGAATCAGGCAAATCGGAGCCATGATTGCTGTCTGTTCCTAAAAATGGAAATCCGATCCATGCTCCTTTACCTCTTAGGGTAACCATTTCATTAACAGGATCAAAATCATAACTATAAGTGCCCGAAAGCCATGCACTCACATCCTTGCCATTTACCAACATGTTGCTTGCCGTTGGTTCAAAACAGGATTCATATACCGGATCTTCGGAAGACCAAATCTCTCCATCTCCCCAGAAAACGTCCTTATCGTCATACACATAAGTTCCATCAGATTTAAATATAAATTCATGTTTGTAAAGACAGCTTTTTGAACCATCGTTATAGAAATCTTGCCACCACGAACCGGGCTGAGAGGAGTCAGGTCCCATGGATACAGCTGCGCCTTCCCTGTACAATTTCCACGTTTTGGATTCTTTACCGCTTAATTGGCTGTATTGTGGATCAGGTTTTTCGATGATGATTAAATCTCTCGTTTTAGAATCTCTAGTGCCATCAACACCAGTAACGGTTAGGGTTACTTCATAAAATCCTCCACCGGCAAAGGTGTAGATGGGATTTTCAAGCAATGAGCTATCCCCGTTATCAAAGTCCCAATAAAAACTAGTCGCATTTTGGGAGTGATTGTAAAAATGGACGGTGTAAAAATCCGTACCATCAATTTCCATGGTAAAATCGGCAATAGGTTGTGGTCCTAATTCCTGGTTTTTATCTTGACAAGCAACCAACGCACAACCAAATAATAAAAGAGCTATTTGCTTCATACAACAAATTTTTTAGTTAGCATGTATTACATATACCTTCCCCAAGATCTTCCTTTCAATTACAGACCGGCCAAATAAACAATTAATCCTGACCTGTTTAAGAGGATGGGTAGGTTGAATAATTCAGATTCGTCTTTTATAAAATTCTGGTATCCTAAAACCATAATCCGTTTTATTATACAGATATTCAAATGTAAAGTAATTATTACTTAAACTAACTGCAGTTGACCAGACCTTTTCCTTCTCTTTAGGTTCATATTTCATCCCATTATTATGAAAAACCCCATCAGAATTTTCATAAAATCTTTCGAATTCTCTATTATAATCTACGCTATTCTGAGAATAACCGAGATTAAGATTTAGAAAGTAATTATTTATTATCTCCTTATTGAAATTAAGTCCAATGTCAAAATATGATGATTGATACTTATAGTTATTCTTATCAGTATAGGATTCAAAATATTTTCCGCCATTCCGAAGATCTCCCTCCCTCTTCACTTCTCTCTTTGAGTCATCTGAGACCTTATTAAAACCATATTTACTATGAAGGGATAACCATTTTGTTAAAATAAAATCTGTGTTGAAATAATAAAAAAACCTGTTTGATGTAAGATCATTTTCTCCACTTCTCTGCAAGTCGTGGAAGTCTGTATAATCTAAAAATCCAGTAAGTGAAATTTGCTCAAGAAGTTGATATTTACCTTTTATGTTACCCCCATATCGTTGTAGCCCATTTTCAGGGATATAGTCATTTTGAAACCCATTGTTTAAAGAAATTCTATATCCAAATTTTTTAAAACTCTCTTGCGCATTAAGGTTGAACGACTAAACAATCCATCAATCCAACAAAGAAACCTTTAAACACCATCTATAAGCCTATATACTGTTTTGTTTTTAATTCCTGTTTTGTAAAACATTTTTAGCTCAACACCTTTTTTCAAGTCTCTGCTAGCTGTTGCCGAAGAAACGTCTTTAAATATATTCATATAATCCTTTCTTGTAAATTCTTCTTGCCCCATGGATAAAAAATAATTCAATCTATCTGTATCCTTTAATATTCTATTGTTGAAACTCAAGAGTTCATTCAATGATTTGTCAATCACATCAAGCATATATTCGATAAACAAAGTTGATTTTCCTGCCTTATCGCTTTGAGCAAGTGCATTATAATACTCTTGTTGAGTTTGACTGATTAAGGTCTCAAAAGGCAGAAATTCAAAAACAGGATATTCTTTCATTAAGATTATGGTTTGCCATAATCTTCCCATTCTGCCATTTCCATCCATAAAGGGGTGGATAAATTCCATTTCATAGTGAAAAACACAGCCTTTTATTAAAGTAAGTTCATCTTCGTTCTTTAAGTATTTAAAAAGATCGCCCATTAAATGCGCAACGTTGTGGGCTGGCGGAGCAATATGTGCCACTTTTGCTCCCTGAAAAATACCGACTCCCTGACTTCTGTATTTTCCCGGCTTTTCAATAAGTTCGCTCATCAAAAGCCTATGAGCACTGAGAAATGATTTTGAAGATAAGGGGTTAAAGGTTGTCAGTAAGTCATAGACTTTTATTGCGTTTAATACTTCTAATACATCTTTCCTTGGGCCAATAACTTTCTTGTTTTCTATAATTGCGGTAACCTGTTCCTGTGTTAAGGTGTTTCCTTCAATTCTTAAAGAGGAATGAATGGTTTTAATTTTGTTTTGTTTGCGTAATTGAGGTGAGGGTCTATCAATAAGGTTTGCGCTTATTTCTCCTATTTTCTCTGATATAGAGCTTATCAGCTTAAGTATTTTCGTTGTTATGTTGTAGGGTGGCTTCATGTGATACTATCATTTGATACTATCAAAGATATAGTTTTTTTCAAAGTGTTGTCTTTTCAGACCACTGTAAGCTTACTGGAAAAAGAAAGAAAATAATTGCAGAATCTGTAAGCGTAAATCCCCATCATCAATGTTCCTGGAACAAGTTGTGGCTGCATACTTAACGAATAACAATCCGACCATCCAACAATCCAACATTTCACGTAATAATATTCGCAGGCGCTGAGGGGCGAATTTCCTTCACCGGCTTGCAAGGGTTTCCATAAGCAAGCACATTGGCAGGTATATCACGTGTTACCACGCTACCACCACCAATTACGGTGTTTTCTCCTATTTTAACACCTGTAAAGACCGTCGTTCCCGGTCCAATGGTAACGTTCGCTTCAATTTCCACATCCCCCGTTAGGTGTGTTCCGGGATAGATGGAGCAATAGTCACCTATACTGTTATGATGCCCGATAGAACAATGCCGGTTTATGGAAACGCCAAACCCAATTTCAGTAAAAGGTGATATAACCGTTAGGGGTTCTACATATAAACCCCCTTCATGCTTTACCGATGAGGCCAAAACGGAGGATGGATGAATGATTGATGTGAAATTTTCTGGTGTAATAGACCATTCCTTATCAAAGAAACCATATAAAAAAGTTTTATTCGATGGTTTGTTGCTGCAGAAAAACAAGCCTTCCCGGGGCGGTTTAATCATCTTGTCAAATCTAATGATTTCGCAGGGTATATCCGATTGAAAGGCAACATCAAAATATTTGGTATCATCATGCATAATAACCCGCACTGCACCCTTATACCTCAACTGGCTTAGCGTTTCAAAAATGAGTGCCATGTGGCTCCCACTGTATCCGAGAATATTGATTTCAGCTTGCATTATTCACATTATATGTTTTACGTAATTTGTTGCCAAACCCCATTGTCCTAAGTTCACTAGCCGTCAGCAGTGATGCTTCGTGAATCTGCATGATGTGATGAATTCTTTTGACCAGATCGATATTGCTACCCAGCCTGCTGCGGTTTGCATCCCACCAGATATTGTCTTCGATGCCAACCCGAACACCGTATCCCATGGCAATGGCCATTGCATTAACGGGTAGTTGATAATTACCGATACCTGCCATGGCAACAAAGTGTTTTTTGGGAATTTCCTGTATGGCGGTTCCAATCTGAGAAAAAGTAGGCTGAAACCCCGCTATATTGCCAAAAAGTAAATTCCAATAATAGGGTCCTTCCAGTATTTTTTTTCTGATAAGATAGAGTCCATAATTGATCATCCCCATATCGAAGCACTCCAACTCGGGAATAACACCAAATTGCTTCATCTTCTCTGCCAGCATTTGAATCGTTTCAGGGTCATTTACAGATGCTTTCTGGGGGAAGTTTAGAGAGGAGAGCGTAAGTGAACACATGTCGGGTTGTAGCTCAATTACTTCTGTACGTTTCTCAATTTCCGGCCAATCGCGTCCTGATGTACTGGCACAGATAATCAGCTCAGGACAAAAAATTCGTATCCCTTCAAAAAGCTGTTGATAAGTATCTGAGCGATAGGTAGGAGTTCCATCTGCATTACGGGCATGTAAATGTACAATGGATATTCCCAGCTCATAAGCTTGATGAGTCTGTTCTATGATTTCTTTGGGAGATATAGGTACAAACCGGGTGTGATTTTTGGTGGGAATCATGCCGGTGGGGCAAAAATTTATAATTGTTTTGTGCATATTCCTGAAAATTAAAGTAAATTTTTGTAATACAAATATAAATTACTTTACCTTCAGTTTTAGTTAATGTTTTATATTTTTCCTTATATGTCGTAATTTTATTATTTTTTATCACATTTTTTTGCTTCCGCATTCATAAATACAGCATGCGGTTTATAGGGCTTTTACTTCACCAATTACAAGATAATTATGAAAACAGAACCCCATGAAGAGGCAGAAGCCATAACTTAATGCACAATGCCTCATTGCTAAGACAACCACGCTGTGGCTGGCTACCTGTGGTTCTTCGCATTAATCGCAATCCACCGCTTTTAATATTTGCTCGCCATTTTCGTCTTCAACTAATTTGTACCCATTCTCCAAAAAATGCTTCATATCATTTCTTCCGTTTACATGCCATTTAATGTAACCGTATGCGCATCTATTAATATTTCCCTCATTATATTCATTTGTCATAAGCTTCTCAATTTTACTCCAATATTTTTGGGGAGAGTGAATGAAGATCAGTAAGGCACTGAATTCAGGGTCTGAAAATTCTTTGTCATAATATTCTTTGATTCGCTTATTCGAAGGAAATCCATATTTTTCTGATAATTCAATAAGTATCTTTGTGTGAGCTGAATCCATTGGATTAATATAGTTCTTCCATATGTAATTACGAATTGTATCTGACCTGAAGTTTCTCAACTCTTTTTCAATAGATAAAATGCTGTCTGGTAAACTTTCTATTCTATTCGTTTCGCTTTTATCAAATGTTCTGTAAATAGTGTATTCTCTTAATGTTTGGTCATAGCCATACATAAATTCAAGCAATTCAACAACTTCATTTATATCTGATCTTAAGAGTGAATCTTTATCCTGAGCGCAAATATTCAGGTGAGTTATTGTCAGAATGGCAAGAAAGAAGTATTTCATAAAGTATCGATTAATTAAAAATACAATAATACCACTTTTTTAAATACAGCCGTTAGATTCCCAGACGGGTTTGGAGACGCGCCGGAATGCGCGTCTCTACACAGTCATTCTTAGTAATCAGGGAGACGCGCCGAAATGCGCGTCTTTACTGCAACTCATCTATTATAGCACGAATTTACATGTTGGGAATGATTGTTTTCAAATTTGTTCTTGAGATTCTCAATCCATTAAAAACAATCCTGAATGTCCTGTAAAGACGTGCTTTCGGGCACGTCTTCTGCGATGCCCTGATGATGATAGTAGAGACGCGCATACCTGCGCGGCTCAAGTAATATCACATGGCCACCGGAATTCCAGCTGGAGCTTAATCAAATAATATCTGCGTTTCAATAAACTGAAGGTTGAGGTTAGAACAGCGTTTTTACCCTATCTCCAGTCCGGTTTTTTTTACCATATCAATCAAGGGTGAATTTTCATTGCTATTAAACCTGGCTTTCCCAACAAGATAAGGCTCTATCTTTGAATTTACTTTTCTGGTCAAACTCCAGATTTTACCGGTCAGATAATCATCCTCGTTTTCTGTTACAATCATTACGTCAATGTCGCTATCCTCATTGGCAGTGTTTGATAAATAACTTCCATACAAGTATGCTTTATCAACGGTTATCCCCTCTGTGCGTAATAGGAGTATATATTTTTTCAATATCTCTACAATCTCTCTTTTAGCCATATTACCAGCGTTTTAGTTTTTTCGAAATATTCATTCACTTTCACAATATCAGGAAGAATAGGATTGTAATCAGGATATCGCCCTTGCAACTGGTACTTCATTAAAATTCCAAGAAATATTTGTGTCTCTTCATCAAACTGCAAATCGGCTCTTTCTGACAAATAAATCAAGTTATGAGACCTGGGAGCCATTTCTCCAAGTGCTTTGACAACATGAGCTTTTATTGCCTTTTCAATCACCAAAATTTTTTGGCTCGTTCCATCATTTCATCATTGGTTACATTGAAAAAACCAGTTTCACTTCTTTCGCTTTCTACCATACTGTAAACCAATCGAAGGAAACGCTCATCGGCATGATTTATAAATTCGAATATCTCTTCTTTTAGCTGATGTGTATTCATATTTAATGCTTTAAGTCACTATTGCAAAGATACCATTATTTAATATTATTTGCTCATATGCAGAGAGCAAAGCGATTACAGCGAAGGAAAGCCCTCTCCAATAATTTACACTGAAGGTTAAGGCTTAGGTTGATGGAGTGATGAGCGATCAATTCAATTTTTTGTAACTTTACAGTATCATTAATAGTATCCGAGCCATGACAATAACTTTGACACAAACGCGAATGATTATAATTCGCAGCATGGTAAAACATGCAGTCAGAGTATTGTTGGCGAGCTCCATCTGGCAAAACGGCTGGCTAAAAAATTCCCTTCGCTGAAAAATGAGTTTGCGGCACTGATTGCGGATATCTCTGAAAATCCCGAAATCGGAACATTTATAGGAAACAGTTGCTATAAAATCCGTCTGGCCATTGCTTCAAAAGGTAAGGGCAAAAGAGGTGGGGCAAGGATGCTGCCCCTACCACTGCGCGGTTCGTTGTTGCCTGTGTAAACCCCCATGATGTTGCCCTGTGCATCGCGCACATACCAGGTTGTGGTAACGAGTCCACCAATGAGCCCTCTCTGAAAAGTATTTCCCGGAGTAAAAAGGTGCAAAA
>JBEPXC010000169.1:0-7977 GCA_041642035.1 Sphingobacteriia bacterium | reverse complement strand
AGCACGAACTGGGTAAAAGCGGTGAACTCTTAGCCTCAGGCTTCCTCAAGCAAAAGGGATATACCATTCTGGAGCTTAACTGGAGGAAGGGCCCTCTGGAGATAGATATTATTGCAAAAAAAGACGATCTTCTGGTCATTGTTGAAGTAAAAACCAGGAGCACCAGCTACTTTGGTGAACCCGAAGAGTTTGTCAACCGCGCCAAACAAAAACATCTTATATCGGCAGCCAATAAGTATATCTTTGAAAAAGATATCAATAACGAAGTGCGTTTTGATATTATATCTATTCTGCTAAAGGGAGAGCAGCATAGGATTTACCACATAGAAGATGCCTTCTATCCTACCATCTAAGACTGGCTTACCAATTTCATTTCAATCAAATCCTACCGGCAAACAATCGCGAGAAAAAATTGTTTGTAAGTAGCAAGATTATAATAAATGGAGAAAAAGTAACCATTCTATTCATCAAAATCAGATAATTTTATCATTATGGAAAACAATCAAGTAAAAGAAGTACAGCAAGAAAAAGAAGTGGTAAGATTACCCCTTATTGGAGATCCGGCACCTGCTTTTTGGGCACGCACAACCATGGGAGATATTAACTTTCCGCAGGATTACAAAGGCAAATGGGTTATTTTATTCAGCCATCCGGCCGATTTTACGCCCGTATGCACCACCGAATTCATGACCTTTGCCAGTATGCAGGAAGATTTTCGCAAGCTCAACACCGAGCTCATAGGTCTTTCTATAGATAGCATTTATGCTCATATTGCCTGGTTGCGTACGATCAAGGAAAAAATTGAATTCAATGGGATGAAAAATGTGGAAGTCAATTTTCCGGTCATTGAAGATCTAAAGATGCATGTATCGCGCAAATTTGGCATGGTTCAGCCCAATGCCTCTACTACCCAGGCTGTGCGGGCAGTATTTATTATGGACCCCGAATCGAAAGTACGTGCTATCCTGTATTATCCCCTGAGTACGGGTCGTAATATGGATGAGATCATGCGCATGATTATTGCCATGCAAAAAGCAGACAAAGAGCAGATTGCCACCCCTGCCAATTGGCAGCCCGGCGATGATGTTATCATACCTCCTCCCGGATCATGTGGAACGGCCAGAGACCGCGTTGAAAGCAAAGATGATGACACTTACTGTCTTGATTGGTTCATGTGCTTTAAAAGAGAGAAAAAATAGATTTTTGCGAAACGTTAGGTATATTAAAGAGGTTTTAGAACCTTTAAAATCCCGAACAGGAGGAAAACACGTTAGTTTTCCTCCTGTTTTTATTTTACGACCTCCTATAATCCTGACCAAATTCCTTCTTTGCTTAAACGATGTGAGCGAACTATACCAAGTCCGTATTTAAACCGTATTTAAACCGTAAAAATACGGTTTAAATACGGTTTAAATACGGACTTGGTTATACACGCCTGTTAATCCACCTCGGTTTCCTCTCTAATAATATGGCGAAGAGCACTGGCAGTGCTGGTCTGGTGGCATGGTGTGTTGGCTTTCGATACACACAACATAAACGATCTCAGAATCGCGGCCTTTCCTTATTGACACACTTCAGTTGCTTAGAGGCAGACAAGCAGAAAAAAATAGTATCTTATTTACTGAACCCCGCTTTTTACTAAAAATAATGTCAACTCTTTCCTTTTTAGCAAAAAAAACGTGAAATCTTATCAGAAAAAATGCTGCATAAGCATACTAGCAATGAGCATAATGGAGCATAATGAAATCAAAATCACATATTTATCATAGCAAAGAAGAGTTATTTTTTCGTCCTTATTTAATTTGGCACTGAGATATTTTTTGAGTAATTTGGCTACGTTTTCTAATAAGTTCACATTTAATTTAAAAAAGGAAATGCATATGAAAAAATTAATGACTTTTGTTATTCTGCTAACGGCAAGTTTGTTTATCTCTCAAGCTTCTGCAAGTGCTTATCATCTGGACAATTCAGCTATCGATCAAATGTTTGCTCAGGCTGAAACTGTATCTTTCGATACTGTTGAAACAATGGCTCCTCTGGCAGAAACAGCTTCAAGCGAAGCGTATTTCGTGCAGGATAAAGATCCTCTTGTAGCATTCTTATTAAGTTGGTTCCTGGGATATCTTGGCATTCACAGGGCGTATCTTGGAACCTCTACCGGTACCATTGTTGGTTATATTCTAACACTGGGTGGCTGCGGTATTGTTGCCACAATTGACTGGGTAATGCTGCTGATAGGACTTGTCAACAACGACATTAGTCAGTATGTAGACAATCCAAAATTCTTCATGTGGTAAAAAACCACACTGTTTAACTATAAAAAAGGAGGAAAATGAATCATTTTCCTCCTTTTTTTATTTTTTGTCCACTATAGCCATCCTGTTCTTTATCATAATGATTTCTTTACAGTAAATTATCGAAGTACAACAGCTGCAATCGACTCAGCTGCTTGTTATTTTTCAATGCCTTGAAATAATCTGCTCTGGATTTCTCGGTTTCAGCCTGTAGCTCAAGCCCTGCAGCAATTTGGTGGTAATAGTACATAAAGATAAGGTTGTCGGGATATTGATTAACCAGGAGGGTAGCATATTCCAGAGCCTGGCCAGGTTTATCTTCGAGTTCGAAAAATATTTTCATCAGGAAATAATTCGCTTCGGTGTTTACAATCCATTCCTCTCCTGCAGCAGCCTGCTTAAGTTGAAACAAGCCTTTTTCCATATCCCCCTCAGGATACATAAGGGTGTAAAGGCCGAGAAAAGGATATTCTCTTCGCCCATAGTCCGCTAAATAATTATAAAGGCCTGAGGTAAGCATAAAAGCCTGATGTTGATGTTCTTTGCCCAAGGTTTTTCTGATATAACCAATCGATTGGTTAAGATGTCGCAAGGCTTGTATATAATCTCCGTTCATTAGATCAAGTCTTGCCCTGAAGGCATATAAGTGTATGGCGTAAAACAAATCATCGAAACAGGCATTATCAAGCTCAGCAGCAAAAGCAATATGATCCTCTATCTGCATCAGGCTTTGCAGATAATGGCTTTCTACTTCATCATTCTGTTGTTGGCTGATCATTTTCCACCAGAAATAATTGGCCCGAACCACAGAAGAAAGATAATGATCGGGAAAATTCTGTTCCAGGTCAGAAATGATAGAATCGGCCTCTGCAAAACGAAAGTGATAGAGGGAGTTAAGTCCTTTTCCCGCTTCTTCCTCAATGGTCTGGGATGTAGACGTATAGGCAGCACCCAACATAATCAGAAAGGCAAACAAGTGCTGTTTCAGGTGAAAGCAGAGGCTATAATTCATACACCGAAATTACAAAATCTTTAAGTTCTTCTTTATAATGGGCCATTTTAATAAGATTGCGCTGGTTTGCCAAAAAGGAGGCCTGTTTTATCCCGCCAAAATAAAAAGACTGAAACATGCCCAGGCCCATGACAAAACCACTGACATACAATTTATGGTAAATCATAAACCCAGCCACACCCAAGGATAGCAGCTGGGATGAAGCATTGATAATCCCTTTCCCGGCATACCCCGCATAGAGATGCCCTGATCCGGGTATGATGGCAGATAAAGTAGATGCTTTGTCTTCTGATTTTAGTCGGGGTATGTTATCCTCGGCAAACAAGACACCGACTTGCTGCATGTATTCCTTTTCATTAATACTATGTTCTTTCGACTCAATAAGCACCAGACTACGCTGCGATGCCAACTCCCAGTCTTCGTTCATAATGGCAGCCAAGGCATACAACAACAAGACCTCCCCATCTTTCGACTGATTGGGGTAAAACCTGCTGGTTTGCATCAATGAGGACAAGGTAGCGTTGTAATTGCCCAACATATAGTCGCACAAAGCAATCTGATATAGCACCTGAAAATGAAGATCAGGGTAATTCCTTACATGGGCTGAGCGTTGTAAATCATTTTTAGCCCTGGCAAAATCACCTGATTGCTTCAGGGCCTCAGCTCTGGCCAAATTAGCTAAAACCTTTTTCTCTGCATCACTGGAAAAGAAGAAAATTCTTTCATAACCTATTCCTGCTTCAAAGTAATTGCCCCTGGAGAACAAGCTGTCGGCCTGTTGAAAAAGCGAATCTTCCGCAGCCTGTGCCTTTGCTTCAGGGAAAAAACTTACGCAGTGGAATATGCATATCAAGCAATATACGCTGATTGATTTCATAATTAAATTCTTTATTTACCCGGTTAACTGTTGCTGCGCTTCCCCATATACTCCCAATATAAAAAACAGAAGTTATTCCTGCCGACAATATAAAAAACGGATTACGTGCTCCCAGTCGATTGTATAAATCCCAAGATGCCAGAGACATGGCTCCTATATAAAGCAGGGCTGAGATGCCTTCGGACGTTTTACCGGCATACATCTTGCCTAAACCCGGCACGGCAGCAGATAAGGCTCCCGCAACAAATGGAGAGCGGCTTTTGTGTTGACGGATTCGTTCGCGATATTGAATCAGATTCTGCTCTTCTACTGCCATATAACTAAACTTGCCGCTAAACTCTCCTGAAAATTGATCGAAAACATGCAAACGACGATCAAGCAACGAAATACCAGCCAGTTCAAAAGTTTTCAAGGCCAGCAAAGCCTCTGAAGATTGGGGGCTGACCGCCTTAAGAAGATGCACTGAGGCAAGTGTTTTATCAAGATAGGCAAGATTATAGGCTGCGAAGAAATTTGACTTCTCAAACAAGCTACTCTGTTGGCTTACTTTGGTAAGATAATAAACAGATGTCTCCAAATCTTTCTGACTATACATCAACCACCCCTTTAAATAATGAATGCTATCGGCTCGCGCGGGTGTGTCTGTATGAAGGTGATCGAGCAGAAAAAGGGCTTCATTATAATTACCTCTTGCCTGCAAATGTTGTATAAATTTTAGTTCACGAGAAAAGTCAACATTCTCCTGACCAGCCAAATCAAAAACAGACAACAATCCCAGAAAAGTCAGCAACACAAAAAACATTCGGTTCATTAAGCAATTATAATATTAGGTAAACAACTCATCGGGTCTTTGATCAGTAATCCTCCAAGTTAATCCTGTAGTTTATAGATATCTACCGACTCGACTACTTTTCCATTTTTTTCATCGACCATCATGGGGTGTACATCTAAAGCTGAAAGTCTGTTGCATCGCATCAATCTATCGGAGGTGGTAAATATCCCTTTAAACAATCCATACTCACTGATTAGGTGCTGACTATAATGGGAGCAGGTTTCTACGTACAGACACTCCGAGGGTAACTGGGGTGAAATAATGCCCTGGTAAACATACATCATACCCCCAAAAAGAAGGGAAACAGGGTTGTACTTCAGCAGAACATTGTTGGTGCGACTGCGCATAAAGCGAATGCTATGCTGGTGAACATGGGTTCGTTCATCAACTTTCTTTTCTTTAAGCAAAGAAAAATTACTCAAGGGGGTATTATCATCCGGTTCTTTGGCAAAAAGCACAGAGCTATTGATTAACAAAAGACAAAGGAGTATAGTTCTTTTCATTTAATGACTTGTTAACCGGGCATCCTCAGGGATGCTGAATGAAAACCAGGGGCTTATGGCCTGATTATTAATCCTGATGTCGGTGAAGCGTACTCTACTGATGACAGAATCGTTTCCTACATAATTAAATTCTGTTATCAGGGCAGGCAAATATGCATCGCCCAACATCTGGTAATCGGAATAGTAAACTTTCTTTGCCAACTTTCGCTGGGCATCGTAATAGGCAGCATGAATAGGCAGAAAGTCTTCATGCACCAGTTTAATTTTATTAAACAATCCATAGAGGCTGGCCGGAGGGAACCATTCGGTAACCACCAGATCGTCTTCAAATTCTGTATTCATAAGTTGGAATCCAAAATCAGCCAGGCCCAGGTCCTGGGTCTTACCCTGCAGGAAAAACTGAATCATATTGGTTTGGGTGCTGTATTCGGCTCCCTGCCGGTAAGTGACGGCATTTTCCTTTTCATCATAAATGCTCAATTCGCCCTTGTCGTTGGTTATCATAACCTGCCCTGCAGGCTGCACATAACGTGTAAGCAGGCTACCCGAAAAAGTATCAAAAAATAATTCAGCTTCCACCACCACAACTTTTCCTTTGTGTAGGCTTTCGCTTTTCATGGTCATCATCACCTTTTCCACGGAAGAGGAACGAAAAGATGCAAGGAAAACAATCAGCAAAATCCACAGAGAAAGACGCAAAGGCAATTGGTAATTTATCGAACTCATACAAAAGAGAATTTATCAAACATCTGGCAAAATTAAAAATAATCAGCTCTGCAGCAGATTACAAAACTTTTATTTTTTCAACACAATACGAAACGTAGTTCCCGATGGTGAAGAACTCTTTACAAAGATCCTGCCCCGATGATAATTTTCTATGATGCGCTTGCTCAGGGATAATCCAAGACCCCAGCCTCTTTTCTTGCTGGTAAAACCGGGATTGAATATTGTTTTGAAATTTGATTTGGCAATACCTTTTCCCGTATCGGAGATATCAATGAACAGCTTATTGCCATTTTCGTATATATCAATACTTATGCTGCCTGCACCTTGCATAGCATCTACTGCATTTTTAAACAGGTTCTCGAGCACCCAGCTAAAAAGGTTCGTATTTATGGGAACAGCAGCATTATCATCGCTGTGGTCGTTAACGAAAAACTGAACCTTTCCTGAAGTACGTGTCTTCATATAGTCCACACTTTCTCTTATGGCATCGCCCAGGGGTTGTAATACAAGTTTAGGTTCGGAGCCAATCTTGGAAAATCTTTCGGTAATATTCTCCAGCCTGCCTACATCTTTCTGTATTTCCTTAATGGTAGTATCGTCTACACCCTGCATTTTAAGCAATTCCAGCCATGCCATAAGAGAAGAGATGGGTGTTCCCAACTGATGAGCCGTTTCTTTTGACATGCCTACCCATACCTGGTTTTGTTCGGCATTGCGGGCGGTGCTGAAGAGAATATAGGCAACAATGAGAAAGATGCCAATGGCTATAAATTGAGCCACGGGATAGTATCGCAATTGGGTTAGCAAAAAGGAATGTGTATAGTATACATGGCAAGTACCATGCGAAGGAAGCTCAATGATCAGGGGTGGGTTTTTATCGGCCATGGCTTCTATGGTCAACATCACAAAAGTACTATCGGTTAAATCCCCATCACCAAGGTTACCTGATGCTATAATATGTGTTCGTACGCTATCGGTAATAATTACCGGAACATTGGCTGAATTGATTACCACCTCGCTAAGAAAGGAATTTATGATATCATCCATAACCTTGCGCATTCTTTTAAAAAGCCAGGAATCCTGATAGTACAGTTTATCTTCATTTCCAAAAAGCACTATGGGAATGGGCTCATATTCTGAAAAAGCCTCTTTAATAGCTCCCTCGAAAGGTTCACCGACATAATCTATTTCATCTTCATTGGTGCCACTAACATTTCGTTGTCCCACGATGATGTTTTCGTAGGTAACCCACAGGACAGGAATGGTGGTATTTTCTTCTATTATTTTTTGGTAAAACAAGAAATCGCTCGAATCATCATCACCCACAATCAAACGGTGTGTTGCTATGGCCCATAACTCTACCCGCTTGCGTTCCTCTATGCGCATCTGCTCAAAAAAATCATTGGTAACCCTTACCAGATTGGCCCTGTTTTGCACTGCATCGGCCCACACCCTGACTTTCTGGAGTTCATCGTCGGCAATTTTTTTTACCAGAATGTTGGTATAATACAAAGACAATCCAACAATAATAGCGGCGAATCCTAAAAGGTATAACTTCCAGCGTTGTTTTCTTACATAAATATCCAAGGTGCCAGGTGTTTAAGGTTCTTAATGCAATACTAAGCAGAATTTCTATTCCCGCTCAAGGATTATTTTTGCCTGTTGTATATCTTCTTTATGTTTTTTGCTCACCTCAGGATAGGAAAGATTAAGAGCTTCAAGCTTTTCGACCA
>JBEPXC010000168.1:0-7978 GCA_041642035.1 Sphingobacteriia bacterium | reverse complement strand
CAACATTCCACCCATCTTAGTCAACGTGATAAAAATTAACATCATGTCGTAATTTGAGACTAATACAGTTAAAATAACATTAAAAAGCAACATTGATTCTTTGGGCTTGTTATTTCTGATGGGTAGTGTACTAACTACCCATATTTTAACTGATAACCTAAAATCTATATGATATGGAGAATATGGAAAAAGAACTTAAGACTAAAATGGGTCATGTAAACCCTGAAAAAAGAGAAGGTCACGTAGCAAGCATGATTGAAGAGCAAACCGCGAAAATTCCTTCCGACGTCTTCTTATGGGCCTCTTTGGGCTCAATGGCTGTCTCATTAACCCTGAAAATCCTGAGAAAAGATGAAGAAGCTCTTTTCATTGGACAATGGGCTCCTTCATTTCTGATCATGGGAATTTACAACAAACTGGTGAAGCAGTTAGGTCACGACAACCGCACCTAGGTTTGATACATTGCACACAAAGATGCCTTAGAGACGCAATATTTTACCTTTCTAAGGCATCTTTGTTTCGGTGAGAGACGCAATATTTTACCTCTCAACTACTCATTGCATCTGAATGATCCTTTTATTAATTAGCCAGCAATTGCAGTCCTTCCTTGGCTGACTCGCTTGTGGGGGTATTGAGTAAAGCTTTTTGAAACAACACCTTGGCTTCGCGGTATTTCTTTTGTTGAAAGTTGGTCCAAGCCAACATGAGCAAGCCATCGTAATCAAAGGGGAATAAATTGACCAGTTTTTTTAAATACTGCTCCGCATCATCATATTTTGCGTTGTTGTAATATATCAGGCCTATATTGTATAATACTAAAGAGTTGGAAGGAGCTATTTGAAGCACTGCTTTATATTGAGCAATTACGGCATCCCAATTGCCCATAGCCGATTCGGGATAGGTGATGCCTAGTTTAGGTTCTATGGCAAAGGGCTTAAGTTTAATGGCCTGCGTATAATAGTTTAATGATTCAGAAAGGGCTCCGTTTAGATAGGATAACCAACCCAACCGTAGATTTATCTCGTACGATTCAGGAATATATACCGATTTCAATAGCTTTACCGCATCATTATAATTCCCTTCAACTTCCTTTATATAACTTATGCTAAATGCATCCAATATGTCATCATCGGTATTGTTTCCCTTTGAAGGTATTGTTGTGGCTAACATGATCAGAATAAAGGCGATGAGTCGTGTTATATTTTCCATGTTATACCTCCCGTAAAAATATTTGTTGAATATGATTTTAGATGTAAAGGTGCCAGCGGATCGTTTTGGGGCATGAATCCGGAACTGGCTTTTGTATACCTGTAACTTAATACAAATAACAAACGATTATCAGCCCTGGTTATTATTCCTCTTAAGCCATAATACGATTGAATGGTTTCGAGGGCATTATACATGGTATTGGCATCCACGTCATATAAGTTATTAAGGCCATCCCCTGCAGCTTCTGCCTCCAGCCAAAAATTGCCGGCAACTTTAAATCCGAGCTTATGCAGATGAATAAAGCTGTTGATAGAACGCTGCTCCGACATTTGCTGCTGAAGATAAGCATTGGAGGTAATATACAGGTTAAGGTTGCCCAAGGGATATAATTTCAAGTGCCCGCCTGCCTGTTTGGTGGTGAAAAAATTTAAAGAACCCATTCCGCCAGAAAGGCCCAGGGAGAAATACCCAAACTCCTTTTGAAGTTTTAAGAACAGAAATAAGTTCGTTTCGGTAATATTGTATAGAAAATTTTGCGAGGTATTTCGGCCAAAACCATTATTGTTTGTTTCATAAACTGGGATACTAACGTAAGAAAGAAAGGTACCGGGATTAATTTGAAGGCCACTTACAGGGGTTATGTGCAGTGAGGCGGAATAATCTAGTTGATGCAAGGTTTGAGGATCGGTAACAATGCTAAAGAGGTTGTCGGTAAAATAGCTGTATTCACTTCGCTTCAGGTAGGCTGCCTTATGTTCAAGAAGTATTCGGTTGCTTATGATGTTGTGTGATAAACCAAGCTGTGGGTAATAGTAATGATAGGGTATCTTCTGCAGGCCTTCAGTAGGAGCGGTGAAATCCTGTTCGAAATATTCAGTGATTGAAGCAGTGGCTGCTTTTGAATACGTCACAAATATTGTAGCATCCTTAATTGTTTTTTTATATCGCTTATACAGTTCCGGATGTTGCCCAGGGTTAAGTTTTGTTGAAAGGGCAATGGCATCCTTTTTTCTGCCACTATACTCATAAGATGCCATCAGCAATGCCATGGCTGTTGGGTCTGTACTGTTAAAATTCAGGGCTTTTTCGTAATGCTTAATGGCCTTCCGGTAGTTTCCCTGGGAGTATCTTGCCCATCCCATACGCATTCGTAGGTAGTAATAATCCAGTCCGTTGTCGATAGAATTTTTCCCCGTTGCCAGCAAATCTTTCCAATCAGCATTTAAATATTGGTTGTAGGTGATGGAGTCAATGGTTTGAAAATTGACCTGATCCTGCGTATTTCCTTTCTGCGTGGCAAGGCACAATGTGCACGAGAGTATGAAAAAAGCTATGGTTCTTGACATCTTTGCAGTATTATCGTGTTTTTTGGGTTCCGGATGATGAAAGAGGAAATCCCATCTGCAGTTATGCTTAGAGAAAACTTCTTTTCACTTAAGTTTTTACGTCCAATAGAATTGATAGCAGATGATTCCAACGATATTTCAGCGGTATCGAAGGATTCTTCGTAATGTGTGTAGGAAAGCCTGAATCGGGAGCGTCCAACAATTATAAAAGGACTAAAGAAATCCTGAATCCAGAGATATCTCTTGGGAAAATGTTGGTGCAGAGGATAAACGTCGGCTATTTCCATGTTTTTATAAAACCCTTTCTGGATTTTGTAGGCACCCAAAAAGAAGTTGTATAACAATCCCTTACGTGACCCATAAAATTGCGTGAAGAAAAACAATGAATCCTGGTTTTCAAAATACGCATAGGCATTTGATTCTTTGCAATACAGGTAGGATTGGTTGTATGGGTTTACATGTACCTCCCACTTTATCTCCTTGATTTCTGTTTTTTCACCTTTTACACTGAAGGTTAATACCTGTCCGGGTATAAACTGAAAAGCCTTTTGCAGCAAAGCATTAACTTCCACATTAGATACCTTTTCATCTTTTTGGGGTTTATGATAACTGCAAAATTCCGCCTGACCTTCTTTATGTGTGATGTAGTTAGCTATTGGGTAATCCATTGTTGCAGAACCAATATATGGGTGTTCCTGAATTTGAAAATGAAGATGGGGAAAAGGAGATCTGCCTGAATTACCGCATTTGCCGATCCGTTCCCCATATTTTACTCTCTGGCCCTCTTTTACGATTATGGAATTCTGTTTCAAATGACTTAATTTGGAATAAACATTATCGGCATGTTTGATAATTACCGTATTGCCCCAGTTCTCCTGCAGGTTTATTTGCCCAATGGTATTGTCTTCTATATCATCTGTTACTTTTTCGATAACTCCATTTCCTGGAGAAACAACGGGCTTATTGAAACAAAAATAATCTTGAGTGTAATTCCCATCGTTTTTGTACTGTTGGTTTTGCTGGTCGAGAATCACAAAATCCCATGCATGTTGCCACTGGTCTTTATGGGTGTATTCTCCCTGGTGTGCCTGAGAGACACTCCACGTGCCAAAGAAAGGTAATTTTAATGGAACCAGATGTTTATAACGAAATCTTTCTCTTTTGTTCTGAAAGGTATAAAGGTTCTTTTCAGGGGAATTGAATTGAAAAAACACTTCTGACAACTTATACGAATAATCCACCCTAAACTTTAAAATATACAGGTAGAGCAGAGTAATCATGCTGAAAGGCAATGAATAGACCGGTAGATGAAAGGTGTGAAGAATATTGGAAAAGCTGAGGGTAACAACTGCTACCAGGGGTATTAGGATTACAACACTCAGATAAGATCGGGCAGAGGGAACCAGGAAAAAGCCTCCAATGGCAATAGAGGTTAGAATATAGTTGAACCCAATGTAACTGTAATCGACACTTGAAAACTCAACCCCGATAAAGGAATAGAAAAGGTATGCTACTGCAAACCCCATGCATGCCAGTGTGAAGGCAATGCGACTGAATAGGAGCAGACCGAATGCTATAAGAATGCCTGCTACTATATTGTACTGAAAAAAAATAGCACTCAGTGAAACAAAGAAGGAATGAATAAAAACCGGCAAATGTAGAGAGTAAAAGGATTCATAAAGTCTCACCAAGGGCATACCACCCATGGCATAAAACTCATTTAGGGTATAAATGCCCCTCTCGTTAATATTAAGTGTTGTAAAGCTAGAGGTGGCAATAAAGAATATCCAGATCGAAATAATAAAAGGAAAACTTAAATAGGGCAGGTTGTACTTTCCCAGAACACCTTGTAAGCTCACTGAAATAAAAAGTGTAAAGATGGCTGCCAGTACAATAATAAAAATCAGGTGCATGGAAAAGTAGTAATAAACACCCAATCCCAATCCTGTCAGCAGACTGTTGAAGCCATACAAGCCCCTTGCCGTGGCAGATTTATCCAGATTAATCAAAAAGGCAACAGTAGATGTGCTAACAACAGCAATCAGGCCGGCAACACCGGCATAGGGATCGAAAAAAGAGATGATAAGCAACAATACAGCAAACCCCCTATGGTCAGAAAAAAATACCTGGGAGTAACTGTTTGAGATACTCCTGAGGTAAAGATCCAGGTCGGTTTTGCCTGTCATGGTTATAGATTAATATTGCTTAAATGTTCGGGAATCCTATCATGACTATTCATCGATTCATGGGTTTCGTTTTCCCTGATAATGTAGGGATTTCCATCGGTACCAATCATAACTACCCTGGGCCTGAAAGTTATAAATTGCATCCATTGCGTCATATTATAGGCTCCGATTCGGGGTATCACCACATGTTCTCCTTTTTCAATGACAGGAAATTGTATGGCACTTCTGATGACGTCGATATTCATACACAATGGACCGTAGATGGTGGTGTCGTCCATGTCTGATGCCGGTTCCTGGGCCGGTACAATAATATGTTCATACCAGAAAGAGGTAAAGAGCATGTTTACCCCAATATCTATGATCATTGATCTGCGGCCGTCGGCAAGTCTTTTATTGGCGATCACTGTCCCCAGCAGATACCCGGCATCATCAATAAGAGCGCGGCCTGTTTCGAGAATAAGAGTGGGCATAGATGCAAACTGGATATCGGAGTTGTTGAGGGCCTGCGTAATAGCCTCTGCATATTCATCAAATGAGGGGCAGGTATCCGATCCGGGAAGATAGGCTCCTTTAAGGGTGTTTTTGGATGCAAACCCACCGCCCATATCGATGTATTTTATGTGGTGGTTGAATTTGCGGTAGGTGCGCACGGCAAGTTCGCTCAATTTGGTGGCTGCTGCACTATAGGGCTTGGGGCTCATAATGTAGGTGCCTATATGTGTGTGCAGGCCCATAAGCTCAAGGTTGGGTTCCAGCATTATCTTGTTGATGGCCGACCAGGCTTCACCGTTTTCATAGTTAAAGCCAAACCGGTCCCATTGTGGATATATTCCGGTATCCATATTGACCCTGACAGCTACTTTTGCTTTCTTTTTCAAGGATCGGTTGGTTATATTGATGATTTGGTGCAATTCATCAAAATGATCAATATGAATATAAGATCCATTGTCAATGGCCAATTGGAGGTCGGCCTCAGATTTATCCGGTCCGTTAAATAAAATCTTGTTTCCAGGAACACCATTGGCTATTGCTTTCTGGTATTCAAATCCTGAAACGACTTCTGCCCATGAACCCTCCTGGTGATATGCCCTGCATACGGCATTTAGGTAATTGGTTTTGTAGGACCAGGCAAACTGTACTTTAGGGTAGCGGGTAGTAAAAGATTGCAATGCCGACTGGTAAGTTTTCCTGAGTTTTTTTTCTGATATTACATACAGGGGCGAACCAAATTCATCGAGTAAATCGGCTACTTTTACATCATCGATGTAGCTTAGCGCTTTTAACTGTGACCTCATTCCATATTTATCCGGAATTCCAGCTTTGATTTTGGTAATCAGGGGGCGTTCAAATTTTTTCTTTTCCATTTTATGTTTTTTATAGTTCTCCTTCAATGGATATTTTTCTAAAGTCATTAATGTCGGCAATCAGATCGTATGAGTATCGGACGAACATTTTACCGACATCATAATGGGTCATGGGATCAAGCGTATCACCCATAGCCAGTAATGTAAGTGCTTCGGGAATATTCTGCCCGGCACCCACAGCCAGATAAACCCATGCTGGAATGCGCGGATTTATTTCAATCAGATAGTATTTGCCATCGCAGGTTTTTATCGCTTCCAGTTCCATTCCTCCGCGCCATTTGGTTCTTTCAATAAGGCGATAGGTAATCTTAAGCAAATTTTGATCTGCTATGGTAATTCCACTCCAGGCTTTTCCCTTATCGGTGATAAATTGTTTTCGCATAGGGACAGCGGCAATGGTTTTGCCGGTACCATCACCCAAAGCTACCACGTTAAGCTCCGTACCTGCAATATGTTGCTGTATAATAACGGGTAATCCCCATTTAGCATTAAGCTGATGAAAAAAGGTAGCTACTTGTTCTGGATTGAAAGCTAGATAGGCATCATAGAACTTTCCCTTTACATACACCGGATATTCAATATGATCGCTTATCGATGGAATATCGGACAATGAATTTAAGGTTATACTTTTTGGTACGGGAATATTGTATTTTTCACCAAACTTGTCGAGTACGTTCTTTTGCCTTTCTTCAAATTGATCTATTCCCGGAAGAAAGGATCTAATGCCATGTTGTCTCAGGATTTCTTCCGATCGCATAAAGGTGTACAGTTCAGCATCCAGATTGGGAATGATCAGATCGAAAGCCGTTTTCTGATGGATTTCGATCAATCTGCTAAGAAATGCTTCAGTGCCCGCTGATGGATAAGGGATCATATAAATCTTTTCCGCCAGGTTTTTCATATAAATTCCCGGCTCAAGATTTTCGTATACCAGGCCAATTATTTTTACATTCAGTTTGGTTGATTCTCTTAATCCACGAATTACCGGCACTCCAGGCCCTGGATTGTCGGTATTGTTGAGTCCGGTGATAGCTACGGTTACATTTCTTTTTTCGTTCATAATATGCTTCTTTCAATCAATTCGTAACGATTAAGCATTTGAGTAAAATCATTAATGTAATGCAAGAGCGTTTGTTTTTCTATTTCATACTCTGCAAGAACTATCTCCGCGATTTCTTCCGAATCTTTGCCTTCCATTATCATTTTCAGAATGATGCGCCCGGTTTTGTTTAAAGAATAGGAGTCACCTGTATTGGCATCAAAAATGAATCCTGATTCACTTACTGCAATGTTGTTCTTGATTTGCATAAGGCTTATAAAATTAAAATTGTTTTAGGATTGAATCTCCATGAAGGATATAAACACCTGGAAATAAATCATTGCAATTTACAAAAAATACCTTATCATTTTACTGAGTATTTAATGCGTTATTATATACAAAATGCATAGGGAAAAGAGAACGTAGATTGGCTGTGAAGATATCATTTGACGAAGTCAAAATGAAAGGGCAGTGATGTTTTCACTGCCCTTGTAGCACTTAAGGTTGGATTAGAGCAAGGCATCTCTCTAGTGAGGACCCCAGCTGTTTTCTTTTTGATTAATGGCTTTTTTGATTTCCTTTGATCTTTCAGCACTCAATTGTTCACCCAAACTTTTTGCGGTCTCTATGGTTCTTTTAGTGCCTTTTATTTCTTCATCAATAAGGCCATTGGTTTTTTTAACATGCTCTTCGGTATTGTCAATAAAATCCCATTCTTCGTTGAGACCCTTTGACATTCCTTGGTTCCATGGACCACGGGCACCATTTCCGCCAGACATTTTAAAGTATTTATTACTGTATCTGGGATCACCTTGAAGAATTCCCGGAGGAAAA
>JBEPXC010000167.1:0-8008 GCA_041642035.1 Sphingobacteriia bacterium | reverse complement strand
AATACGGTAGGAGGCTGGGACCTGCACGAATTGCGCTCCATACAGGACTACTATGTCAGACTGGCTCTGGGTAGTGTGCAGGGCGTATCGGAAGTAGCCAGTGCCGGTGGACATGTAAAAGAATACCAGGTGGATATTGATCCTGATGCCATGAAAGCCCATAACATCACCCTGATGCAGGTGGCACAGGCCATACGCCAAAGCAACAGCGAAACCTCGGCCAACACCATCGAGTTCAACCTGAGCGAATACATTGTGCGTGGGCTGGGCTACATTGAATCTATTGAAGACATCAGGCAATCGGTTATTACGGTCAACAACAATGTGCCCGTAAGGATTATGGATATCGCCCGGGTAAACATAGGGCCGGCGGTACGAAACATGGGAGGCATCCTCGACAAGGGGGGCGTAGAAACCGTTGGGGGTGTGGTAGCAGCGCGCTATGGAGAAAACCCCCTGCACGTGATTGAAAACGTAAAGGAAAAGATCAACGAAATAAGCTCAGGACTGCCTGTACGGGAATTGCCCGATGGCACGATATCGCAGGTTACCGTCGTGCCCTTTTACGACCGCACACAACTTATCTATGAAACCCTGGGTACGCTCAACGATGCCATCATTCTTCAGATACTCATTTCCATCATCGTCATCATCGTGATGGTTTACCATTTACGCACCTCGCTGTTGATATCGGCTTTGTTGCCCCTGGCGGTGCTGATGAGTTTCATCATGATGCGCTATTTCGGGGTTGACGCCAATATCGTTGCCCTATCGGGGATCGCCATTTCTATAGGGACCATGGTAGACCTGGGTATCATCATGAACGAAAACATCCTTCAACATCTGCAGGATGCAAAAAATGCCTCCCGCAAACGCCTGGATATCATCTATGAGGCATCGGCTGAAGTAGCACCGGCTGTAATTACTGCTGTGAGCACCACCATTGTAAGCTTCCTGCCGGTATTTACCCTTCAGGCAGCAGAAGGCCGCTTATTTACCCCACTGGCATTTACCAAGACCTTTGCCTTGCTGGCCTCGCTGATTATCTCGGTTGCCTTTATGCCTGTGCTGGCCTATCAGTTTTCGGGAAAGATAAGAACAAGTGGTTTAGTGCAACCGCAACAAAAAAGGTTGTTTTACCTCATTGTCAACAGCATTACGGCCATATTAGGCTCACTCATTGCCATATACCTTCTCTGGTGGGCAGGGCTGTTTCTTTTGTTGCTAGGCCTGTCGGGTATCCTTCAGCATATCTTTCCTGATAAGGTGAAACCCCACAAGACCCTCATCAACATGATCATTGTGCTGCTGGTGGTGCTGCTGTTGCTTGCCAACGAATGGCTTCCCATTGGGGTAGAAAGCAGCTTCTTTACAAACGTTGTGTTTCTGGCCATCGTAATAGCCTTGGTATTGGGGCTTTTTACCGTCTTTCAGCATTACTATCCAAGATTATTGACCTGGTGTCTTACGCATAAGAAGACTTTCCTTATCATTCCTGTTTTATTGCTCTTGTTGGGAATAAACATCTGGATGGGATTCGGGAAGGTGTTTGGGTTTGTGGCCAGGGGATTTGACCAGGTGGATGTAAACATCCGCACCACAGCCTTGTGGAGCAGCTTGCACCATACTTTTCCCGGTTTGGGTCGCGAGTTCATGCCTTCTCTCGACGAGGGGAGCTTTTTGCTGATGCCCACCACCATGCCTCATACGGGCATAGCCTACAACCTGCAGGTATTGCAGGAGCTTGACCGCCGCATACAATCCATCCCCGAGGTTGAAGTGGTAGTAGGTAAGGCGGGACGGGCCGAGAGTCCTTTAGATCCGGCACCCATGACCATGTTTGAGAATGTCATCAATTACAAATCGGAATACAAAACGGATATGAACGGACGAAAAGTTCGCTATAAAGTTGATGATGAAGGAGAATTTGAGCGAGATGAGAATGGAGAGCTTATTCCTCATCCCCGTGGAAAATATTACAGGCAATGGCGTGATCATATCAGAACGCCCGATGACATCTGGCAGGAGATAACCCAGGCAAGCCGTTTTCCCGGACTTACCTCCGCCCCCAAGCTGCAGCCTATAGAAACCCGCCTGGTAATGCTGCAGACAGGCATGCGAGCCCCTATGGGGATAAAAGTCTTTGGCCCTGACCTGGAAACCATTGAAAGTTTCGCCATGCAGCTGGAATCGGTTTTGCAGGAAGTGCCTTATATAAAAAGTTCGACCGTATTTGCCGACCGTGTTGTTGGCAAGCCTTACCTGGAGATTGTTCCCGATCGAGCCACCCTGGCCCGTCACGGCATTACCATAGAAGCATTTCAGCAGGTAGTGGAGATGGCCGTGGGCGGCATGGCGATGTCAACCACCATAGAAGGTCGGGAAAGATACAACATCCGGGCGCGCTATGCCCGTGAGTTTAGGGACGATCCGGAAGCCCTGGGAGCTATCTGGCTTACTTCGGCTTCAGGATATCAGATCCCCCTCCGTGAGGTGGCTGAGATAGAATTCAGGAAAGGCCCAGGCATGATCAGGGGGGAAAACACTTTTTTGGTGGCCTACATAACCTTCGACAAGGAGGCGGGCCATGCAGATCTGAGTGTCATAGAACAGGCAAACCGCCTGATAGAGGAAAGAATTGCCAGTGGAGGACTTGAGGTACCCCAGGGGGTCAATTTCCAGTTCTCGGGCAATTACGAAAACCAGATGCGCGCCGAGAAGCGACTGATGCTGGTCATCCCCCTGTCGATGATCATCATTTTCCTGATTTTGTATTTCCAGTTTCGCTCGGTGGCTACCTCACTGATGATCTTTTCGGCCATAGCACTGGCCTTTTCAGGTGGTTTCCTGATGCTGTGGCTTTATGCACAGTCCTGGTTTTTAAACTTTAGCGTCTTTGGGGTGTATATGCGTGATTTGTTTCAGATTGGCACGGTAAATTTAAGCGTTGCGGTGTGGGTAGGGTTTATTGCCCTCTTTGGCATAGCCACCGATGATGGAGTGCTTATCGCCACCTATCTGAAAAACAGCTTCAGGAAACATCAGCCCTCCAGCCATGAGGAGCTGCACGAAGCCGTGATGGAAGCAGGAAAGAAGCGTATTCGTCCTGCCCTGATGACAACGGCAACTACCCTGCTGGCCTTGTTACCCATCCTTACCTCGGCAGGAAGGGGAGCCGACATTATGATCCCAATGGCCATACCTGCCTTTGGAGGAATGACCATTGCCCTGATTACCCTTTTCCTGGTGCCGGTACTTTTTACCGCATGGAATGAACATCTGATTAAAAGAGAGAGAAAAAATGAACCATCATAAGAGGATTAAAACTTACAGTATGCTGACAATCATCGTGCTGCTGATGATCGTTGTTGCCGCATCACCCGGGCATGCACAAACCTATCCGGAACAGTATCTGGAGGAGGCGCTACACAACAACCCCGGCTTGCTGTCGCAGCACAAAGCCTATGAGGCATCCATGGAACAGGCGGATGTGGTTTCGGCACTTCCCGATCCACAGCTCAATGCAGGCTTTAACATCCCTCCCATGAAACGTTTTATGGGAGACCAACTGGTAAGCCTTGAGCTCATGCAGATGTTCCCCTGGTTTGGCACATTGGGTGCACAGCGAAATGCCGCAGAGAAGATGGCTGAATCACAATATCAACAATACCGCAATCAGCGTAATGAGCTCTTTATGCAAGTAACCCGGATGTGGCTGGAGATATATCAAAAGAGAGAACAACTGGGAATCATACAGGAATACCTCGATATTCTTCAAGCCCGTGAAGACCTCATTTATACGCGCTATGAAAGCGGAAGGCAGACATCGGGTGTGGCGCTGGATGTATACCGGCTGGAGATAAAAGTTGCAGAGCTGGAAAACCGAAGCGATAAACTGAATGAGGAGATCGATGCATTGGTGCATAATTTCAATTTAGTGCTTGGAAGAGAAAAAACGGCACAGGTATCCACTCCGGAAGAATTATCCCTGCCCACTGCCCCTTCTGAGAATACCGACAGCGGGGTATTTACACAAAACCCTATGCTGGCAAGAGCACAAGCCAACCTGGAAGCAACAGAGATAAGAGAACGTATTGCCAGTCTCGATGCACGTCCCATGCTCGGACTGGGGCTTCAGTATACCTGGTTTGCACCCGGCGATGCCCAAATGGGCCAGATGGATGGTGGACATATGATTATGCCCATGGTATCGGTGAGCCTACCCATTTACTTCCGAAAGAACCGTGCACAACAAAAGCAAAGCCAGCTGCTTAGTGAAGCCTCCCGCTTTAACAAGGACAATCAGCTAAACATGATACAGATTCAATGGCAGGAACTCACCTCCCGGGTTAAGAATCTGCAGCACGACACCCGCTTTTACAACCGACAACTCGAAATCACCCTTAAATCGGAAGAGCTCGTAATGAGCGGATACAGCGCGGGCAGCGAAGGTTTTAATGATTTGCTGGAGATACAGGATCAACTGCTTGATATCGAATGGCGATTATTAAATTCACGGGTCATGCATCAACTATCACTGGCTGAAATGGATATGTTGCTTGCAAGGAGAGTTTTTGAATAGTACACTTTACGGATTATCGCTTATTTTTTAAGCCCCGGTTATACAAGGATAAAAATCTAAAACCAATACCATGGAAAAACATAAGATAAGAAACATTGCAATATATACAGGAATTCTCTTAGCAGGGCTGGTGCTGGGCTGGCTGCTCTTTGGCCGTGGCAACGACAGGCAAACAGAAGATACTCATCTGCATACCGAAAGTGTAGAGGGGGAAGCAACAGAATACACCTGCTCCATGCACCCTCAGGTGAGGCAGGATGAACCGGGGGATTGCCCTATTTGTGGAATGGACCTCATCCCTGTGTCGGATGGCGGTGACGAACAACAGGACGATCCCTTCCAGTTTACCCTGCAACAGAGTCAGGCCAACTGGGCCAATGTAAGAACACAAATCGTTGCTTCTTCTGAAGCGGGGGCCACCATAAGACTAACCGGTCGGGTAGCTGTAAACGAGCGCGAGAGACGCGCCATAACGGCACATTTCCCGGGACGGATAGAAAATCTATATGCCGACTATACCGGACGATATGTTCAAAGGGGTGAACGACTGGCCACATTATACTCTCCCGAGATGATGCAGGCCCAGCAGGAACTCATCCAGGCCTATGCCAACAGGGAAGATCAGCCACGTCTTTACAACTCTGCCCGCCAGCGACTTAAACTGTTCAACCTTACCGACGGGCAAATCGACAATATAGTACAAAGTGGCCAGGCATCTCCAACCCTGGATATATACGCCACACAGTCGGGATTTCTTACCGAAAGAGAAGTAACAGAGGGTGATTATGTCAACACAGGCCAGACTCTTTTTGCCATTGCAGGTCTCGGCCAGGTTTGGGTGGAGCTGGATGCCTATGAAAACCAGGTAGGCCAAATCAATAAAGGCCAACAGGCAAGGGTGGAGATACCGGCACAGCCGGGCAATAATTTTTCTGCAGAGGTAGAATTTGTAGATCCTTTTCTCGATCCCCAGACCCGTAGCGCAAGGGTAAGGCTTTCCGTTGCCAACCGCGACAACATCCTGAAGCCGGGCATGCTGGTTACGGCAACCATAGAAACAGAAACCCAACAGGAGTTGATTATCCCGGCTACGGCAGTGCTCTGGACAGGAGAGCGGTCAGTTGTATATGTAAGGGATCAGCAACGGGAGGGTTTTAGCTTCCAGTTCAGAGAAATTGAGACGGGTGCCCGCACCGGGGAGGGTTATATTGTGCAGTCAGGACTATCGGCAGGCGAAGAGATTGCCGTAAATGGGGTGTTCGCCATAGATGCCGCCGCACAGCTGCGTGGCCATTACAGCATGATGGCACCTCCGGAGAAAACCTCGCTGCCCCAGGAATTTAAGAACAATCTGGTAGTGGTGTTCAACAGGTATTTCGATCTTAAAAATGCCCTGGCCGATGATGCCCCTGATCAGGCACGCCAGCATGGGCAAGGCCTGTTGGAACAACTGAACCGCACAGGTATTCATTCCCTGGAAGGTGAACATCATACCTTCTGGATACAACAGTATGAGTTAATAGAAGAACACCTCACAGCTTTTATTGCCGCTGAAAGCATAGTAGAAATGCGTGTGCATTTTGAACCCTTATCGGAAGCATTTATAGAGACAGCAAGAACCCTGGGCGCTGTGGGTCAAACCTTTTATGTGTCCTACTGCCCCATGGTAGATGGCGACCGCGGTGCTTACTGGCTGAGTGAGATAGAGAATATCATCAACCCCTACTTCGGAGATATGATGCTGACCTGCGGAGAGGTGCGTGAGGTTATCCGTGAAGGGGTGGGCAGTGGTGGTAGGCAGGAGGTCAGGGAGGTGGAGGGGCATGTGCATTAAGGGGTGGTTTTGAACCATCCTGTCTTTTGACCCATCCCCGGCCCTTCCCTATGAACAGGGAAGGGTGACTCCTGTCCTGAAATATCTGCTAACCATTAAGATTTCTTATTCACTTCTCTCCACAAGCCAGCACTGCACCCTTCCCTCCCTGCTCGTAGGGAGGGTCCCGAAGGGGGGTGGGTCAAAAGATTTTCAGGGAGTGCACTTCATCTTCGCTGCGCTCCGACTTTTAACCTGGTTCTCGGTGGTAAAAAAACATTATTTTAGCCGGAGGTATTCTAGGCCTGACCTGTTTAATATACAATCCACCTTAAAATAAAGTGCATGAAAAAGAGCATTCTTACCTGGGCATTTATGATGATTATTCTTTCCATTAGCATTCTCTGCCAGGGGCAGAATAAAGTGGAACCAGCTTTTGATATTCTCGCAGAATATCCCAGGGTGAGAGACTTCACCCTCTCATCGGGCGGTGACGAAGCTTACTTCACCATGCAGAGCTTTGCAGGCGATGTATCAGTGATTTTTGGCATTAAAAAGCAGAATAACACATGGTCTGAGCCTGAGCCTCTTCCTTTTTCGGGCAAGTACAAAGATTTGGAGCCTTTTCTTTCACCCGATGGTCTGCGCCTTTATTATGCTTCCAACAGACCACTGACCAGCGACCAGGACAAGCCTAAGGATTTCGACCTATGGTACAGCGAAAGGACAAGTCAGGATAAACCCTGGCAACAACCTATAAACATGGGTTCCCCCATCAATACAGAGCACGATGAATACTATCCCTGCCTAACCAACAACAACAATCTGTATTTCACCAGCACCGGACATGGATCCATTGGAGAAGACGATATTTTCATAAGCCAGTGGCAGAGTGGCCAGTACCAGACTCCCGTTTCTCTACCCGAATCGATTAACACTGCAGGGGCTGAATACAATGCCTATATCTCACCCGATGAGGATTTCATCATTTTTGGTGCATTCAAAAGGGCTGATGCTGTGGGAGGCGGAGATTTATACATAAGCTTTCGTGATGAAAACCTGCAGTGGCAACCCGCGAAAATTCTTAGTGCAGACATCAACTCACCTTCTATGGATTACAGTCCCTTTGTAGATCTAAAAAACAGCATATTGTATTTTACCAGCAACCGTCGCACCATCAGTACAACTCCCATAGAAACACTCGAGCAATTCACAAACGAAGTAAACAAGCATGAGAATGGGCTGTTGAAGCTATACAAAATTTCCATTGAAGAGATTCTGGAACAATAAAAATAGCATTGCCCTAATTCCTTAATTTAACCTTACATGAAGCTCTACATCAAGAATATGGTTTGCAACCGCTGCAAAATGGTTGTGGAATCGCAGTTTGAAAAAATAGGACATAAACCCGTATCCATAGAACTGGGAGAGGTTGAAATTCAATCAGAACTTAATGAAACAGAAAAAGAGGAACTCATTTTATCTCTGCAGAAGCATGGATTTGATTTGATTGACGATAGAAAAAGTCGGATAATAGAACGGATAAAAAATGTAATTGTAGAGCTTGTTCACCACAACAACAGCGAAAATAAATCCAACCTCTCGGATTACCT
>JBEPXC010000166.1:0-8033 GCA_041642035.1 Sphingobacteriia bacterium | reverse complement strand
GTAGGTCAGGCATATATTATACATTTCATCAGCATACATTCGGTAAAGCTGCTCCTGAGCCTTTCGGTCGTTTTTGATACAGCCGCCAATGAGCGTTTCTTCCTGAAAATTCAAATATGTGGTCATTCAATAGCCTTTATCTAACAATAATTTTCAGGGTTTTGGTCAGCTGAAACAGAACCAGATCATACAATTTTTCATTTTCATCTTCAGATATCTCAATAAACTCAACAGCATCTTCTTCCTCGGTTTCCACCTCTTCGAGCATACTTCTGGGAATACCTCTCATAAGGGCATGAGGATTAACTTCAAGACTCATAGTATAGGTATTATCGCTGATAATGGCAAGGGAGGTCTCTTCATCCTGAATCAACGCTTCGAACGTAAGTATTTCCTCTTCCTCAATAGCTATAAAAAGTAGCACGATAGTTCCATCGAGTCGGGTATAGGTACCTTCTATGATAAGACCAAAATCGTCGCTGTCAACAAATTCATCGGAATATATCTCATCATCGATTTCCCCCAGTCCAACATTCCATCGCATCAATTGATATATGCCCTGCTTGAGGTCAAAAAAAGTAATATAGGAGACGTTTTGTGCCGGTGTAAGTATATGGTTACCAAAGGAATCTCCAGGACGAGTATGGAACAATACATCATTACCCTCCTTACGGATACCATAAAAATCTATATTTTCTACCGACCAGATTATTTTATTGAATGATAAATAATCTATTGGCACAACCCCCTCCTTATAACTAAACTCGAGATGAACCTTAACAGGTTTACTTAGATCATCGGGTTCGCACGCAAAAAACACCGTGGCAGAGAGGAGAATCAATGTGAGATGCTTCAGCGTAAATTTTGTCATAATCATCGGATATGATTGTTATCAAAGTCATGTTTGCTGTACATAAGACGATAAGGCCAGTGAAAAGGTTGGAATACAAAATAAATTTTTATCCTGCTTACCCTTAGAACGTATCTTTGGCTAATACCTACAAATGCTAATGGGAACTAAAGAAAGTCACATAGCAAGGTATTTATGCTTGCTAATCTGCTAATTATCCACGCTACCAAATACTTTTTCCAGAATATCATTTACCCGGGCCCCTGGATTATTTCTTATCTTTAGCTCCTCCTGCTCAATAAGCAAAAACAACCCTTCCAGAGCTTTTGTGGTGGTATAATCAGAAAGATCCGTATTGATGGGTGATATGCCTGAAGTAAAGGTGGCTACAGGATTATAATAGGTCGTAATATTGGTCCATGCCGATGCTGCACCTACGCTTTCCAGCGCCTGATGTATATCGGGTTTAAAAGCTGCATGCAGAGAGGCATAGGTTTTTTCGTACAGATACTCTGTGGCAGCATTGTCTGCTCCCTGAAGAATTCCACGTGCATCCTGAATGCTCATGGTCTTGATGGCTTCGATAAAAATGGGCTTCGCCTTTTCGGAAGCTGTTTCTGCGCCCCGGTTCATTTTGAGTACCACCTCATCGAGCAGGGGGCGGATAACAGAAAGATTATTATCGATATAGTTGTAAGCACCGGCTGCTTCCTCGGGCCAGGGAATCTTTATCAAGCTATTATTGTAAAAGCCATTGGTTTGATTGGTTTGAAAAACGGAATTTTCTGCCCCTAGAAAAAGTGCTTCTTTAAGCCCCTCAATAATTTCACCTTCGGTGAGTGGTAGATTAAGATTTTTGAGCTCCGCGCACGATTGCAGGCTTAAGGATGCTGTAATGAACATTATAACTATCACACTGCTAGTGAAGATGCTTTTCAGGGGGTTTCCAACAAGGGTTTTCATGAGAAATAGGTATTAATGAAACAATCTGTTTGACTGTGCAACACGTTTGCAATATCCTTAAAGCAGAATTCGTTCTATTATGAACTAATTCCTCCCGTGGGGGTTTAAGTATTTACAAAAGTCATCAAAATCTATTGTATTCGAAAGCGTAGAATCACCTAATTTCAGAGCCATTAACAATAAATAACTTTTATATATCTACATAAATAGATACATTTGTGGCGTCAAAAAATAAGGCGGGTTTATTCTATAAACATCACATAACCAAAACATTAAACATGAATAATATGAATAAAAATAAAAAACAAGAGGAAAAATCATTTTTTGAGAAGACCCGGGCCGTTCAGATTGCCCTGTTGGTAATCATCATTGCAGTAGGCAGCGTAATGGTTTTCAACAACAACAGCAGCAATTCGGAAGCAAACCCAGCACCGAAAGCAGTTGCAGGTGACAAAGATAGTAATGTGATGGTGTTGACAGATGCAATTTTTGAACAAACTATTTCCGAGGGTGTTGTGTTGGTAGATTTTTGGGCTACATGGTGTCCTCCATGTCGCATCCAGAATCCCATCATTGAGGAATTGGCTGGAGAAATTGGCAACAAGGCGATAATAGGTAAAGTGGATGTTGATCATAATCCACAGACTGCCGGGAATAATGGCATTCAGAATATTCCCACCTTGATCATTTATAAAGATGGTAAACAAGTTCAGCGTTTTGTTGGGGTGCAGCAAAAAGAAACTTTGAAGGCTGCTATTGAAAGCCATATCTGAAAATTAAATCACTAATTAGTTCATTCGGGGATTGATATAAACAATCTTCGGCTATAATCTTTTATTATGGAAAAATTAACCGTGGAAACTTTTAAAACAAAAGTTTTCGACTATGAAAACAACAAAGAATGGAAATTTGAGGGAGATAAACCCTGTATTATTGACTTTTATGCTGATTGGTGCGGCCCATGTAAAATGGTAGCTCCAGTGTTGGAAGAATTATCGAAAGAATATGAAGGTAAGCTTAATGTTTATCAGGTTGATACCGAAGCTGAAAGTGAATTGAGCGCGGTGTTCGGCATTAGAAGTATTCCCTCTATTTTGTTTGTTCCCCAGGAAGAACAACCACAAATGGCTGCAGGTGCATTACCCAAAGCCGCTTTCGAAAAAGCAATAGAAGAAGTATTGGGGGTAAAATAAATATAGCCCCTAAATCGTGTACCCGGGAATATTTCCATCAGGAAGTATTCCCGGTTTTTTAAATAATATAAACGAAAAATCGCATAAACATCAGCCGCTCTGTAGCAATTAGTAAACAACAATTTCACCACATAGTGGCTGAAGGACAGGGTCAATAATTATGCTTCTTTACTCAACAACAATTATAACGCACTATGAACAATACCTCAAGAAATACCAAACGATCATCAGCCGGAAATGTATCGCGCAAAACTTATTTATGGATCATTGGCAGCCTCACTCTAATAGGTGTTATAGGCGGATATGCATATTATGCATTGGTAGGTTGTAACCTGGAGGGTGGGTGTGCCATTAAATCCAACCCTTACCTAATGATGATATGGGGAGGGGCCATGGGATACCTGATACCTGATATGTTTGTGAAACCCTATGATAAAGGAGCTGAAAGCGAAACATCGGTTAGTGAAGCTGCTGAGTAGGCCATTTGTTGCTACTAGAACCCTATAATTTATTTTGGAGCTGTTTTGAGCAGATAAAAGCCCAGCATAGCAAATACAATGTTGGGTATCCAAACGGCCACAATAGCCGGCAGGTTGCCATTGGTGGCAAAAGTAGTAGACACCTGCATAAACATAATGAAGGAGAAACTTAATAAAAGCCCCAGTCCCAGGTGTAAACCAATACCTCCTCTTACTTTTCTGCTCGAGAGCGATACGCCAATAAGTGTTAGTACCAGTGTGGCAAATGGGAAGGCAATACGTCGGTGCTTTTCGACCAGAAAAAACCGGATGTTTTCCGATCCTTTCAACCTTTCATTGTCTATAAAATCCTGCAACTCCCTAAAGTTCATGGTTTCCATTTCCTGCAGATTCTGGATGAAATCTTTTGGCTTGAGGTTTATGGTGGTATCTTTTCGGGTGCCCCAGTTCAGGGTTTCATCCAGTTCGTTGATTTTTCTCTCATAATAATTCCTGAGAATCCATGTCTGGGTGCTGTCTACCCATTCAGCCCTTTCGGCAAGTAATTTATAGCTCAGTAGCCCCTCGTTGATATGTTCGAGCGAGAATTTATAACCCGTATTGATGCGTTCATTATAGGATTCAAGGAAAACAAACTCTCCCGCTCTTATCTGTAAATGAATGTTTCGTTCTCTGAATTGCTTCAGACTTTTAATATAGGTATTTTCAAACGCCAGCCTCTTGGCGTTGGCATTGGGTATTAAAACGTTTGAGAGATATATGGAGAGAAAGGCTAAAAATATGGCAGATACAAAGTAGGGCAGCATCATGCGGCGGAAACTTATGCCTGAGCTCAGGATGGCTACAATTTCGGTATTAAAGGCCATGCGGGAGGTGAAGTATATAACGGCAATAAAAGTAAATAATGGGCTGAAAAGATTAATAAAATAGGGTATGAAGTTGAAATAATATACAAAAAAGATATCGTATACAGGAGCCTTGTTCTCGATAAAATTATCAACTTTTTCCGAGAGGTCAAAAATTACAACAATTAGAATAATCAAGGTAATGGCATAAAAAAATGTGCCGAGAAACTTTTTTATAATGTACCAGTCCAACTTCTTTAATCCCATGGTATGCAGCCTATTTACTTTAGAATATTATTAAAAACAGTAGGTGAATTAAACTACAGACGTTGCCCTAATTTCTTAACCATGATATTTTTCCAATCCATAAACGTATTGTTTGCGATATGGTTTGCGGCTTCATCAACCAGCCACAAATAAAAGCCCAGGTTATGCATGGTGGCAATAATAGGGCCAAGCATTTCGCCGGCAGCGAAAAGATGACGCAGATATGCTTTGCTATAGATTGAATCTACAAAGGTAGTTCCATTAGGATCAATAGGAGAGAAATCGTCTATCCATTTTCGGTTACGCATGTTCAGGATGCCTTCGCTGGTAAAGATCATGCCGTTGCGGGCATTACGTGTGGGCATAACACAATCAAACATATCTACCCCCAGGGCAATACTTTCCAGTATATTGGCAGGCGTTCCTACCCCCATCAAATAACGGGGTTTGTCTACCGGTAAAATATTACAAACCAGCTCGGTCATTTCATACATCATTTCGGCAGGTTCTCCCACCGACAAACCACCGATGGCGTTCCCCTCCCGATCGCAGGAAGCAATATATTCTGCTGATTGTATCCGCAGGTCTTTATACGTGCTGCCTTGCACGATGGGGAAAAGGCTCTGGGAGTATCCATAAAGGCCGTTAGTATTGTCGAAATGATTGCAGCAGCGCGTTAACCAACGATGAGTCATCTCCATTGATCTTTGGGCATAATCATATTCACAGGGGTAGGGGGTACATTCGTCAAAGGCCATAATGATGTCTCCACCTATAGCCCGTTGGATATCCATTACGATTTCAGGGCTGAATTTGTGCCTTGAACCATCTATATGAGACTGGAAAACTACGCCTTCCTCATTCATCTTACGACGGTGAGCCAGAGAATACACCTGATAGCCTCCACTGTCGGTGAGTAAGGGTTTGTCCCATGCATTAAACTTGTGCAGACCACCAACTTTTTTAAGGATTTCGGTGCCGGGTCGAAGATAAAGATGGTAGGTGTTGCCCAGGATAATGCGCGCGTTTACCTGCTCTTTGAGATCCTTATTATGAATGGCCTTCACCGTTCCTGCCGTTCCTACAGGCATGAATACCGGTGTTTTTATATCTCCATGATCTGTTTTTATGGTACCAATGCGTGCTTTACTGCCAGTGTCGTGATGATGTATATTGAATTGCATTCAATGTGAATTAAAATTTTTCAAAGATAATTGATATTCTTTTAGAATGGGTAATTTTGCAGTTCTGTAAACCGAGAATGAAAAATATGTTTTTACAACCTGATATCTACCAAAATCTCCAAAGTATAAGCTTCCTTATTTTTGCTTTTTTTACTTTAATACAACTGATCTATTTTTGGCATTATTATGCCCGTGTGGCATTTTATAAGTCCAAACTCATTGATCCTATAAATCTACCTCCGGTATCGGTAATTATATGCGCAAAAAATGAATACAACAATCTTCAAAAGCATCTTCCCCTGGTTTTAGAGCAGGATTATCCTGAATTTGAAGTAATTCTAGTCAACGATTTCTCACAGGACGACAGTTATTTTCTACTGAAAGAATTTGAAGAGAAATATCCGCATTTTAAGGTGGTTCATTTACGCGAAAACGTGAACTTTTTTAAGGGTAAGAAGCTAGCCCTCGCTGTTGGAATTAAATCGGCTAAGTACGATGCCATTTTACTTACTGATGCCGATTGCAAACCTGCCGGGAAAAACTGGATCAGGAGTATGAGCAGTCGTTTTGACCCTAAAACAGAGTTTATTCTTGGGTATGGAGGATACAATGAAATGCCCGGATTCTTGAATAAGCTCATCCGCTTTGATACCATCAGTATTGCCATGCAATATATGGGCATGGCCCTTGCGGGCAGTCCTTATATGGGAGTGGGAAGAAACCTGGCTTACCGGAAAAGGTTATTTTTCAAATCCGGTGGTTTTACCTCACATTATAAAATTAATTCGGGCGACGACGATCTGTTTGTAAATATGAATGCAAAGGTTAATAATACCCGCATTAACCTGGATCCGGATGGAATGACTTTTTCAGAGCCAAAACGCAATTTTACCTCATGGTTTAGTCAGAAAAAAAGACATCTTTCTACCGGTAAATATTATAAGATGCAGGACAAGTGGCGCTTAGGAATGCTTTCCGTATCCAATGTGATGTTTTACCTTTTCTTTGTATTGGGTTTAGTTTTTGCTCAATCCATTTTTTCAATACTATTCATCCTGGGATTGTTTTTGCTAAGAGAAATTTCATTGGTATTATTGCATTATTATGCCGGCAAAAGGTTCATGGAAAGGAAATTATTTCTATATTCGCCAATATTTGATATTATATTTTTAGTCTTAAACCCAATTTTTGCATTATCGAATTTATTTTACCGGAAAAATAAATGGAAGTAAATCCTAATCTGACGGAAAAAGCACAAAGAGATTATGAGCTGGTACGTCTGGCTGTTGAGAAAGGCGACCAGATGGCTTTCACTGAACTCATGGGGCTTTACCGCGATACGATTTATTTTATGCTGATAAAAATGACCGGTAATGTTGATGATGCTGAGGATTTAACCCTGGAAGCCTTCGGAAAAGCATTTAAAAACCTTGCTCAATATACCCCTGACTACGCGTTTAGTACCTGGTTGTTTAAGATTGCCTCAAACAACTGTATAGACTTTATGCGTAAGAAAAAAAAGAATGTTCTTGCCAACGAAAATTACGAAGACATCAGCGAATCATATCATGCCCAGAAAATGACGGCTCAGGGACTCGATCCTGAAGAGAATCTTATTAAATCCCAGAAGATTCAATTGATGCGACAATTGGTAGATAAACTAAAGCCCCGCTATAAGAAGCTTATTCAACTGAGGTATTTTGATGAATATTCTTACGAAGAAATTTGTCAGGAACTAGACCTGCCCTTAGGTACAGTCAAGGCCCAGTTGTTTAGAGCAAGAGAATTTCTTTTTAATATTCTTAAAGACTCCCAGGAAAAATTCTGAATAGTATTTAAGCTTCTTTCCTTGGTATCACACCCATGTTTTTAATTATATTTTACCCCATAAAAATACTTGTTTACTCTTATGGGCTACCTTCTTTTGGGCCCTGATTTGGATTTACTTGAACCCTATCTTTTGTGTCCAGAATGATGAGTTTATGTTCAATACTATTTGTTTAGCCAGCTCGCGTGAGATATCGCGAGGCGCTTTTTTTTATTATATTTGCCGCCCCAACAATGAATTAACATTACATGGGTTAGGTCATGCAGTCATATTTTAGAAATAGCAATTAATGAAAATAGCAATATTTATTCAATATAGCATAAGAGTATGAATTTAAGAAGGGCAAACAGAGCGGTACACCGGGATTTGGGATACTTTTTTTTCGGCATGTGTATCATATATGGAATTTCGGGTATAGCACTAA
>JBEPXC010000165.1:0-8079 GCA_041642035.1 Sphingobacteriia bacterium | reverse complement strand
CATAAATGGCATTTTCCTCGAATTTGGCTATTTCGCGTGCAGCATTTTCGAGTCCGCTAAGATCAATATCCTGTGCGCCTCTGGCCACGTTATCCAGCTCCCAGATATTGAGCTCAAAGGGTATGCGTGCTTCCAACATGGGCAAGACCTTATGAATACCGTATTCTACATTTCCAACCTGATCCTGGGGTACTTCAATGCGTCCGGTAGGTATGGCGGCAAAATCCCATCCTTTAGGTCCATCCACATCAACAACCTTGCGGGCAGAGAGCACCGAATGAAGCACCTCATGTGAGGTTTTATGTATTTCTTTCCAAGCTGCATCAGCTATGGGTGCAAGTGATCGTCTTAAAATATCCATAATGTTATTTATTTTATAATTTTACCAATACCAAGTGAATCAGAATCCAGGGGGGATGCTTTAACCGCTTCACCCTCTTTTTGCTCATTCTCAGCAGCCACTATGCTACCTTGTTTAAAAAGATAAGTGCGCAACTCCTCATCCCAGCCGGGCATGTTTCTTCGCAGCCATTCAAGGGTCATGCAGGCATGCTCAATCTCTTCATCGCGGTTATGAGCCATTAATTCGGCCAGTTCAGCATCGCCACAGGTTTCTACCCTTTGGTGGTACCAATCAATGGCTTCTACCTCTTCCTTTAAACTATTTAATGCCCTGGAAAAATTTCTCGCCTGTTGCGAAAGTTCTTCTGCAGGTTCATGGTAATTTGACATATCTGTGTTTTTTTAGATGAATGAATAAATTTGAAGTGTTATATGCAAATATAATGGTTTTTAATAATAATTCTTTTCTGTTCATAAAACCCATTCTACAATGAAATAACCCAATAACTATGCAGTGGGTTCAATTCATTGTAGAATAGATAACGTATTGTTTGCTTCAAACAATAATCATTCTAATTTAAAAACAATTCTCCCTGTTGATTGTTTACTGAATATTAAAAAAATCACCGATGAAAACGGTTCAGGAAATAGCGAAAAACATACAAACGGCAGGGCTTAAGGTTACGCCCCAACGTGTGGCAGTGGTGCAGGCACTGGACAAATTAAACCATCCGGGTGCTGAAGATATTTATAAAGAAGTATCTCATCAAATACCGGGTTTATCGCCAGCCACGGTATACAATATTCTGGAGGCCCTGGTCAGCAAAGAACTCATTAAAAAGGTCCCTACAGAAACCGGTATCATGAAATATGATGCTGTATCCGAGCATCATCATCATATCTATTGCAAACAAAGCAACCGTATGGACGATTATTTCGATCCGGAGCTCGACAACTTGCTGCAGGATTACTTTCAAAGGAAAAAAATAAAAGGATTTGAAATCAGGGAGATGAAATTACACCTACTGGGTGCATATCGAAATAAAAAGAAAGAATAGTATTCAACGATTTTATATATCATTAAAGATTATTAATCAATTATTTATTAAACATTTAAACTACAAATTAACATGGCACACACAGCAAGTCACATAGGACTGGACAACGCCCAGGTAAAAGAATTAATTGACAAACTCAATGATCTACTGGCCAACTACCAGGTATTTTACCAAAATGTAAGGGGATTTCATTGGAACATCCGCGGGCAGAAATTTTTTGAACTACACGTAAAGTTCGAAGAACTTTACAACGACATGCATACCAAGATCGATGAAATTGCCGAACGTATATTAACCCTTGGAGGCACACCCTTGCATACTTTCGAAGATTATACCAGCATCTCGGATGTAAAGGTGTTAAAAAATGCTTCTGAAGACGTGGTATGTGTTCAGGGCATACTGGATGCATTCAGCATCATCCTCAGCAAGCAAAGAGTGCTCCTTGAGCTTTCGGCTAAAATGGATGATGAGGGAACCAATGCCATGGCCAGCGATTATATTCGTGAGCAGGAGAAACTGGTATGGATGTATTCCTCATGGCTAAACAGATAATTTTACCCTATATTCAGCTGTTTATTCCCTACGTAAAGACCATCAGTGCGTGTTGCTGATGGTCTTTTTTTTTCTTACAGGAACGCTACATTTGCTAAAAAACCTGTGCATACGGGTCTATCCGTGAAACAAGGTTGGGATCGTCACAGAGGATACTCCAATTCATTTCCCGATCAATTATAGATCGAATAATGGGTTGAAACAAAGCAGAAATATGTTTAAAAAGTATTTCTATCTTTACTGCCCAAAAACGGTCACATGAATTCATTCCCCATCATTGAAAAGGCTTCAGGAGAAATGGAAGCTTTTAATCCGGATAAACTCAGAAGTTCTCTGCAAAAAGCCAATACTCCTGCAGAGCTCACCGAAGAAATCGTGTCGGAGATCCTTTCTAAGGTTAAGCCAGGCATGAGTACCCAGGAGATTTATCGCAAGGCCTACCAAATGCTTCGCCGCCGCAAGAGGTCCAATGCAGCAAGGTATAGTCTCAAGAAAGCCATCATGGAACTGGGCCCAACAGGTTATCCCTTTGAGCAGTTTGTTGGCCAGATTCTTTCTGACCAGGGCTTTGAAACACAGATTGGCCAGGTATTGCAGGGCAAATGTGTAACGCATGAAATGGATGTTATTGCCACTCATAACAATACCCAATATCTGGTGGAGTGTAAATTCTATAATAGTCCGGGAAAAAATGCGAGCGTGCAGGTGCCTTTGTATGTGCGTTCGAGGGTGAATGATATTATTGATTTCAGAAAAAATTTACCGGAGTATAAAGAAACCACATTCTTTGGCTGGGTGGTTACCAACAATCGATTTACCGACGATGCCCTTACTTATGGTCGTTGTGCCGGATTACACATGCTAAGCTGGGATTTGCCCAAGGAGAAAAGCCTAAAAGACATGGTTGAAAAAAGTCGTTTTTTCCCTGTTACGGCTTTAACCTCATTAAACATCCGGCAAAAAAGACTATTGTTGGATAAAAACATTGTTCTTTGCCGGCAGCTACAAGCAAACATGCAAGTGCTGGATGAGATTGGTTTTCCTGCTTCAGGTGGGGCAAAGATAAAAAAAGAGCTCGAAGAGCTTTGCGGAGCATGAACAAGACGAACCCACACAGGGTTCATCTTTTATAGAAAATATTCCGTTTTTAGGCTAAGTATCCTTAGTTAAGAGGATTGGCGGTCATTTTGGCTTTAACCTCAAATACTATGGTGAAATTGTAGGGGCCATCATTTCCGGCATAATCAAACAGGTAAGAAAAACTATGGGGCGCTGTTTCGGCAAGGGTTTCAAGTTTCGTTACTCCTTCGGGGTTCATCTCAACAACAGTAGGATTGTTAAGAAGCCCGCTCAAAACAACGTCTTCATAATGCAAAAGACTCTTACTATCGGTACCATCACTGTTGGCAACCTGTAAATTTACGGTACTGAATGTCTGACCGGAAGGGCCGGTATGCGCTTTGAGCCAATAACGGATACTCTCTACCTGAATGGATTTAATTTTAGACCCATATTGAGCAATCAGGTCACTATCATCGGTTAAGTCTACTACACGGTTTTCAGCATAAGCAGCATTTTGTTCTGCAACAACAAACTCGTGCTTAAATGTGATGGTTTCGGTGATATCAAATAAATCGTCATCACAGGAAGAGAGGAAAAGCATTCCTCCAAAAATGAAAAGAAAAATAATTTTTACGTTTTTCATGGCTACCACTTTTTTAGTTAATTTACAGCTAAATTAATGTTTTTTTCCTTTAATACAACTTTTTATTATGTCTTATCTGTGTTTTTGAAAATCATTGTGGCATGGATGGTTGTTGAAAGGGCTGGGTGATGGTTATGCAATCGCAGCATAAGCATCCCTTTCTATGGCTGAAAAAAGCTACCCCACGGTTTCATTCACAGATAACTGCTGAGGGTATTGCAGAAAGCTTGATCATTCTTTCCAGGCATTTTGCGGGAGCAATGTCGGTATTGCGGCAAATGAAAGAAATCCTTGAAAAAAGGGCCCGGCCCAGGGATAGGGTTGATTCGCCGGGCTTAGTGGTATTATATATGATAAGGGGATATCCGTTGCGCAACATGGCATAAGATTTTCCCATAGATAGTTTGGTAAATACTATGAGAATTTGGTTATGGCCGTTTAAAAAAGAAGCACCATCAAGAGTACTAACTAAAGTACGCTGATGGTGCCCGAGCCCAAAGACGTCCAAACTCGCCCCGGGGTTCAACCAATCAAAACAACTACAAATCAACCAAAACATGCATTATACGGTCATTTCGATAAAATATTTCTTTCGACAATTCGGATGGAATGGTATGGGAAGATATTTTCAGGGGTGCCTCAGGACTTGATGCCCAGTAAATTTTAATGGCTTTTTCCTTAGCCTTGTTGTAAACAAAGGAGGTGTTGCAAAAACTAAAGCTTAGCCCCTGTCCATCCGAAAAGTCCCTCTCCAGTAATAAAACCGGATTGATCTTTATTTCACCCTTTTCAACCATCAATCCCAATTCGTTAAACCTGCTGAGGATGTCTTCCTTAACCTGACCTGTTAATCCGGGTTGCTGTGCACCCATCATAGAAGGGGTATGTGAGTATGGATCGGTGGTGAAAGCACCATATTGTTCAGGGGTTTTGTACAGGCCTATCCCCTCTTTAATGCTGTAATAATATTTTTTCAGCTCTTCTAGCGTGGCTTTCTCAACATCTTGAGACGACCATGCTATGATATTTTCGCCGACAGCCAGCAGCAATTTTGACACCATGTGCCAGTATATGGAACCCAATCCTTCATACTTATAAAAACATCCTGACCTTCCGGTAAAGGAACTGTGGTTGAACACGTCTTCATAAATGTCCAACACTTCCTCTTTATCTTCTGCCGATACATGCTCAGGCAAATCTTCAATGGCCTGTTGCAATATCCGCGCATTCTTCAATGAGGCATTAAAATGATATTGTCCTAAGATGTCTTTTTTGATGATGCGGATATCATCGTTTTTCAACAGCTTTCGCAAAAGGGAAGAATTCATCACTTTTTCTTCGGGTACGATATTCATCTCAACAAATGAGGGCAGCTGGCGAAAGCCATACAGCATAAAGCTTTGCTGATCATCACGCCACAGCTCACTCTTAAACAGGGCAGACAATAACTGCAAAGATTGCTCAGGATCGAGCACCCCGCTGTTTAGTATGGCTACCTGCCCCTCCAACATAAGGTAAAGATTTTTAATGCTGAAAGTAGAGGAACTGATCAGGTTGTAGGCATGATACATGCCATCAGAACGCCGGTTGGCTTTAATGCTATGGTCAATATACTTCTGGGCAAGGGTAAGAAAGCTACGGAGGTCGGATTTATCCAAAAACATCATATTCCCGGTGAAGCCCTGGTAAATTCTGTCGCGATACTTTTCTGCTGCCAACCCATTCTGTTGGGTAAACTGTTGGCGGTTATTATCCGTGAAAGGCTTTCCCAACAATAATTTATGATCCTGAAGGGTTGCGTTGATTTCATTGAAGAAGCTTAACACCTCATCTGAAAGTTGCAATACATTGTTTGGTGCCTCATCGAGGATTCCCGCCATAAATTTGATAAAGCGCCTCAGATGATAAAGGGTAACCATAGAAGTGCCATTGCCAACCAACGCATTGTTTGCGTCATTCCATTCGGGGCGTTGTGTATTAAGCCATATTCCGGCTTCAGGCACCAGATTGCTAAGCTTGGTGAGCAGGGTAACAAGTATTTTTTCAGTAAAAGATACCCGAATAATTGCACCATTGGCAGCCGTAACAAGTTTACCATCACTTCCTAAGGTTAAAGTTTTATCCAGGATCACCTCATTAAGATCCTTGTCGAATACGATGGTATCCTGAGGATTTTTTACAATATCGGTATATTTCTTTATCCGGTAAGGCACATTGGCATATACATAAACCGACTGGTTGAGGCTTTGTGCAATGCTACCGGCAAAGAACTTCTCCTGCATTTCGAGCAATCGCAACAAGTAAATGATCTGATGATCGCCCCAATACCCAATAAAAGCCCATGGGTTATCGGGTTCGGGCACCTCCCAGTCGAAACCTTCACGCATCACCCGGTATGGATTGTAACCGTCGGCTGTAGAGGCATTCAGAAAACGGGTAATCATTCCAGGCAAGAAAGCCGGGAAAGAAAAGGCCAGCGTTTCCCAATTCTGGAAAATATCGCGCCAGTTGCCCTGGTAATTCAATGAAGCACTGCCATCATCGTTCTTTACGCGAATGTCAAAGAAATTCCAAGGCCGGCTGGGGTCACCATGCCGACGACTAAAACTCAGGGGCAGATATTCGAGTGTTATTCTTTTTAAGTCGTTGTTGTTTTGGCTCTGCGCAACATCCATTAACTCCTGCAAATCAACCACAGGCTCCAGGGCAAAGTAAAGATCGCTGTATTGTTCATACACTTCTTTGTTGGTCTCCTGAAGATGTTTAATGAAATCATTGACTTCTATAGCATAATCCTTCTCAAAGATGCCTCCCCGCATAATGTTAAACATTACATTGGCAAAATGTCGTTTATCGTTGAGCAAATCGCCCGTTTCCTGCTCCCCGTCGGCCTTCGACACCAATAGTCGCAATTTGCTGTCGCTTTGATCGATGGTCTTCCCTATATATTCAGTCCTCTGTTTTTCATGCTGAAACCAGTGTTGCATGGCAAGAATGTCGTTGCTGTCCTTAGCCACATCAGCCATTATAAACCATGTTTGTTCACTTTTGGCTTTCAGCAACAGGGTGGAGTGGGTAAAAAACGCTGTTTTCTGACCAAAAATCCTGGTTTCACTCTTCACCTCCACTCCCCGGCGAATACTATTCAGTTGCCTGGAGCTAAGTAATATTTGAGCAGAATCAAGTCCATCACACCATACGATATTGGTTCGCAAAGCTTCACTGGGTTCGGCCCTGTCTACAGGAATAGAAGACATTCGGTAGAGAGCCATGGTAGAATTAGGTACTATCTCACTAACCTTATAAGCATCCATCAGGGTGCTCATCATGCTTTGCGTTTCCCGTGTTATTCCCCATGGAAGCAGGTTTTGCAAGCCATCGGTAATATCAAGCTGTACATCATGGCCTGAAAAGTTGGTGATAGATGATTTTCTTATCCAACCCAGATCGTCACTGCTCATCCAGCTATAGCTGAAGGTCATTTGCAAATCGGTATTGATCTCTTCGAAAATAACTTTATTGCCAGGGGTGTTCTTGTAAATATTTCTTTTAATCGTGTAGATTCCATCCCCCTGGATCGAAAAAGGCTCCCATATAATCAGCCTGTTATCCTTATGTATCCGTACGATGGTTTTGGATCCGGTATTGTGCGATGAGGCATGAATTTTATCATCCGTCTCATAAGGGAAGAGAGCGTTGTTATAGTTCTGTCTTCCGGCGGTAAGTCCACCATAGCTTGAGAGATACATCCACAAATCACAGCTGCTCACTATGCTCATAAAAAAAGGATCCATCAGATCGTAATTTTCTATGCAATACATAGACTCCCCATCTTTTTGGCAAAGAAATCCACGGGCATTCCCTTTGGCAAATTGGAGTGGAATATTATTGATATAGGGGGATGCTAAAGTCATCAAGCGAGATTTATTTATTTACAAAAAATGGAATGTTCGCAGTACCGGCATTATTACTGTCGTCGGTAACATAAACCAGTATTCGGTATGCTCCTGATTCGGCAGGTGCTATAAATTTTATCTCCGAAAGATCAGCGGAGAGGATAAGCCCCTCGATAGATGCTGGTCTGGGTTCAAAATCTCCCCCATCGCTAAGTTCTTTGGGCTGGGGCATTATTTCGGCCCTAACATTCAAAATGCTTTTATCCGGATGCTCTACTACAATCTGAGCGGTGTATTCAGTGTCCTTAAACAGATGGACGTTGTCGTAACGACCTCCTTTGCCCACGATGGTGATATCTTTCATTTTTGGAGCCACTTCATCAGGCCATTCCCCTGTCCAGTAGTATTCCATAACATTAATGGGTTCAGTAAGCTCACCATTTTCGGTAAACAGACCATACCATGAAGGAGTACGTTCTTGTTTTTGTCCCCAAAGGAACACATAAGAGCCCATGCAATGATCCTC
>JBEPXC010000164.1:0-8088 GCA_041642035.1 Sphingobacteriia bacterium | reverse complement strand
GTAAAAAGTCCGGCAGCGATAAGGATTCTTCGCTCCGGACTTTTCTGTGTTTTAATGAAAATGCTCGTGAGTTATCACGCATGGAGTTGGTTTATACCATCATAAAATCCTTTTCATTTACAATGTAGCGAGTGTGCCTGCCAAAACCTATCTTCCCGGTTTCATCAAAGGCTTCAACAGAATAAATTAATTTCTTGCCTTCTATTTTTAGCAACTCTGCTTCGGCCCATACCTTTTTATTGGTCCGGGTAGCTTTTATGTGCTTTATATTTACTTCGGTGCCAACGGTTACAAATCCTGCAGGCAAATGGGCTTGTACGCTGTGGCTGGCAGCCATTTCCATCAGTGCTATCATGGCCGGCGTGGCAAATACTTCAACCATTCCCGATCCATAGGCCAGGGCAGTATCTTTTATTTGTACCGTTATTTGCTCTCTGGCTTTAAGGCCCGGGATAATATGTAAGGTAAGATCCATAGTACAGGTTAATAATTAAAGGAAAGGTCAACTTTTATATCGGGGTGGATGCTTTTGTTTACGGGGCAGTTTTTTGCAGCGGTTTCAAGTATTTTTATTTCTCTGTCTGTATATTCTTTTTCACTCAGGTCGAAGTCAATAATAATCTGGGAAATCCTCCTGGGATCGGAATCCATCACTTTGGTTGTTTTGCACAAGACCTTTCCCAAAGAGAAACCTAACGAATTAGCCGTCATGTCCATCAGTGTGAGCATGCAACTGGTAAGAGCCGTAGCTACCAGGTCGGTAGGTGAGAAGGCTTCCCCTTTTCCGTTGTTGTCGATAGGGGCATCGGTAATCAATTTTTGGCCCGACAGCACATGAGTTGCTTCGGTTCGGTAATCTCCCAGATAGGTTGTTCTGATGGTTTCCATTCGATTGTTTTTTTGCGCAAAGATAATAAATGCCCCTGAAATAAGATTTAGTCGTGGTGAATCAAGCGATATTGCTTAGGGGATATTATGTATTAAGACATGAAAAACCCCGGCCTGCAGAGCAAACCGGGGAAAAAAGCACAGTAATTGAAAATAATAATTAAGAGGGGGAAATGAATTTATTTATCTTTCTCTGGAGGCTCTTTGGTTACCTACGCCTGCAGGTACCTTAGTGCATTCTCCGGCCTGGGTTTGGGTAGCCGTTGTGGTGGCAGCCGCTGACCCTGAGCAATCTGTTTTTTCTACGTTAGTAGTTTGTATGGTTTGTACATCTGAGCAATCTGTTTTGGCTTCAGAAGCTTTTTCGCCACAGTCTGAGCCGGTTTGTACAGCTGCTGTTCCACTTTCATCTGCCGATGTTTGCACGGCTTCAGTAGTTTTGCTGCTGCAGCAACCTTCTTTTTCTGTTTTTTCTGTTGCTGTTAGTACAAGTCCTGTTCCTGCTATAAGGAATAAACTCAGAAGGGAGGTTAAGAAGTATTTTTTCATAGTTATTGGGTTTAGATTAAGTGCTTATTCTTATTTAGACCAAATATAAATAAAAAAGCAATACCGGGTACGGAAAGGATTACAAAGAATGTTAAATGGTTGTTTTAGCCTGTTTTTTGTTGAAACCCTATAGAGGTATGCGGGCATTTTGTCTGGGTGTATTTTATTTAAAAAGAAAAAAATACTCTTATTACGAGCGGATTAAAATAATTAATAAACAAATTAAGTTTATATAATATGGTGAAAGATAGAAAAATCAGATAATTTTGGCATGCGTTACATTTATTTGAAAAATACGGGGCTTTTTTAAGCAAATACCTTAGGACTTATGGATCAACAAAGATGATCTGAAGAGGTATTACCTTTGATCAAAAAACTAAGAAACTCTTATTATATACCTTAACACTACATTTTATTTGCAATGCGAAACAGAAAAATACTTTTTACCATACTCATAGTAGTAATCGTTGGATCCTTATGGTATATCTTAGGATCTGAGAAGCCGGGACCTGAATACATAACCGTTAAGGTACAGCAGGGAGATTTTGTGGTGAGCGTGTATACGAGTGGTGAGCTTGAGGCTCGGGTCTCGGAAAATATACAAGGACCCTCAGGATTGCGTACCGTTGGGTTGTGGAATGTTCAGATCAGCGAACTTATCCCTGAGGGAAGCATGGTAAAGAAGGGAGATTGGGTGGCTACCCTTGATCGCACCGAAATTTCAAACCGGCTAAAGGACGTTGAAACGGAGCTGGAAAAACTACAAACCACTCATACGCAAACCCGCCTAGATACCACCATGGAAATGCGCAATGCACGCAACGAGTTGGTTAATCTTGAATTTGCCCTTGAAGAGGCACGCATTGCCCTGGAGCAAAGTTCCTTCGAACCTCCTGCGGCTATCCGGCAGGCTGAAATTACCCTGGATAAAGCCCAGCGGTCTTTCGAGCAGGCAAAATTCAATTATGCCTTAAAACTGGAACAGACAGAAGCCAAAATGCAGGAAGTGACCGCTACGCTAAACCAGGTAAAAAGAAGGTATGAAAACATGCTGGAGGTATTGGATGAGTTTACCATTACCGCCCCACGTGAGGGTATGGTGATATACCGACGCAACTGGGATGGATCTAAGACCATCGTGGGCTCGCAGATAGGTGCCTGGGATAATACCGTGGCTACCCTTCCTGACTTCTCTGTTATGATGAGCCGTACCTATGTGAATGAAGTGGACATAAGTAAAGTAGCGGAAAATCAAACCGCCGAAGTTGTGGTGGATGCTTTCCCGGGAAAACAATTTACAGGCAAGGTGACAGAAGTAGCCAATATAGGAGAGCAAAGACCCAATCAGGATGCCCGGGTTTTTGAAGTAAAAATAGAGATTAATGAGTCCGATACTATATTACGTCCGGCCATGACCACCAAGAATACCATCATTACCCAGGTTGAAAAGGACGTGGTTTTTGTTCCCATAGATGCTATTCATGTTGAAGATTCCATCAACTTTGTTTTTAAAGATTTGCAAAACCGTATTGTGCGTCAGCAAGTAATCACAGGTATACGTAATGATAACCATATCATTATTTCACAGGGATTGGAAGCGGGCGAAACGATTTATTTAAGTATCCCGGGTAAACCCGAAGAATTTCGTTTGGTGAATCTTTAATCTTTATGCATGTTTAAGTCTCAGCGATACATTTACAACATAAACATTGCCCTGGATGCTGTTTTTGCTAACAAATTCAGATCCTTACTTACTGCCCTGGGGATCATTTTTGGTGTGGGGGCGGTTATAGCCATGCTGGCTATAGGAAGTGGGGCGAGGCAGGAAATCCTCGATCAGATGAAACTGGTAGGGGTAAACAACATTATTGTCAGGCCGCTGTTTGCCGAAGAGGATGCACACGATGAATTGCTTGATGGTCGTTTTTCTCCCGGCCTGGGGCTTGATGATGCCCATAGCATAAGACAAATAATATCAGGTATCAGCAAAATAAGCCCTGAGGTCGAAATCAGCACCTTTGGTTTTCACAACGGTATTCGAAAACCTGTCAGGGTGGCGGGGATCGATCCTTCCTATTTCGAACTATTTGCCATAGATCTTTACCAGGGAAATCATTTTTCTGCCTCCCAGATGCAAACAGGGGCTCCCGTGTGCATTGTCAGCAATCAGGTAAGGGCAACGTTCTTTGGTAATGATCAGGCTATTGGAAACCAGCTGAAGCTGGGAAACAACTGGTTAACGGTAATTGGGGTAGTGGAAGACCGTGCCGCAGGCGACGATTCCACAGAGAAACTTGGAATCAGTGAGTTTGGCAATATTATCTATGTTCCGGTCAGTACTACCTTATTGCGTTTTAAGGACCGATCAGCAGTATCTGCTACAGAAATTCAACGTGCTCGTGGCAGGAACCGCGGGAGGAGGGGAAACAACGGAGAAGAAGAAGAACAGGAACCAAAAACCAGCTACCATCAGCTGGACCGGATTGTCATTCAGGTAGAAAAATCTGAAATGCTGTCCACTACGGCCAATATTGTACAACGAATGCTGTTGAGAAGGCATAATGGTGTTGAAGATTTCGAAGTAATCATTCCCGAGCTATTGCTTGAGCAGGAGCAGCGTGCCAAGGATATTTTTAATATCGTACTTGGGGCTATTGCTGCCATTTCCCTTTTAGTAGGGGGCATTGGCATTATGAATATCATGCTTGCATCGGTGATGGAACGAACCCGCGAAATCGGTATCCGCCTGGCGGTAGGAGCAAAAAAAACTGATGTAGTATTTCAATTCCTTTCCGAGTCTGTTTTTATCAGTATTTCAGGGGGTATAGCAGGCGTTTTTCTTGGTATTGCCATTTCCCATCTTATTACGCAATTTACAGATATACTTACCATCGTATCTTTTTCTTCGGTAGTGATATCTTTTGTGGTATCGGCGGGTATCGGGATTATATTTGGCTATATGCCAGCTAAAAAAGCAGCCAGTAAAGATCCTGTAACTTCCCTCCGGTACGAATAATTTTTATGGAGCTTTAGCACATCTTTAGAGTTTTTATTTCTGATTTTGTAGTGAAGTTTTTACTTTTGCTTCCAGGATAAAAACAGGGATTCAGATTGTCAGGCAATTTCTGGCATTAATTGATAATTGTAAAAGTAACAAATATGGTGAAGAAGAGATTTGCAGTCGTATTGGCAGGATGTGGGGTATATGATGGTGCTGAGATTCATGAAGCAACCCTTAGTATGTATGCTATAAAAAAACAAGGAGCAGAATATGAAGTATTTGCCCCAGATGTAGAACAGCACCATGTAATCAATCACCTTACGGGTGATGAGATGGATCAGAAAAGGAATGTGTTGGTAGAATCCGCCAGGATCGCCAGGGGCAACATCAAAGCCCTATCGGATTTTAAGGCGGATGAATTTGATGTCGTTTTGTTTCCGGGCGGGTTTGGTGTAGCCAAAAATCTTTGCACTTTTGCGGTTGATGGAGCTCAATGTACAGTAAATGACCAAGTGGAAAAGGTCATTAGAGCCATGCACAAGGCTGGCAAGCCCATTGGCGCATTATGCATTTCGCCTGTTTTAATTGCACGAATTCTTGGCGATGTAGAGCTAACTATTGGCCAGGATACCGACACGGCCACTGCTATTGAGAAAATGGGTGCAACACATAAAAACGCCAATCATGGAGAAGTGATTATTGATACAACAAACAATGTCTTTACCACTCCATGTTATATGCTTGATGCTGATATAAAACAGATTGGTGAAGGAGCTGAGAATATCGTCAGGATCATATTAAAGCATATAGCCTGATAAAACCGGGTTATTTAGCCATTATTTCCAGAGCACGCACGAGGGCTTTTTTAATGATATCCTCATGATCAAATGCAAGGGAGGGCAAATTGTCAATACCAAACCATTCAACCGCTGCAGCATCACTGCTGGGGTTTAAAACAGGGTTTTTCTTGCTAAACCCCCAGTAAGCGATGGTAATGATACGGTGGCGGGGATCTCTGTCGGGCTTGCTGAACGCTTTGAGGTGATAGAATTTGATGCCCTCCAGGCCTGTTTCTTCTTTAATTTCTCTTTCTACACATTGCTCCAAAGTTTCGTCTTCTTCAATAAATCCACCGGGTAAAGCCCACTGCCCTTTGAAAGGCTCGTTTTTTCTTTGGATGAGCAAAACGTTGAGTTTATCATCTTCCATTAAGTTGAAAATAACGGCATCTGTAGTAACAGCAGGTCTGGGATGTTCATAATTGTAGTTCATAAATTTTATTGTTTTTAGTTATAGGGTCCCTTATGGTAGTCGTTAAAGTCGTCCAGTTTTTGTTGTTTATAGGAATTTATTTTTTTGCAGATGATAATAAACACCTGAAGGTTATTTTCTTCCAGCCACTTTAGGGCCTTTTCATCTTCAGCCACAGCTTCTGCAAGCAAAGCTAAAAACTCGAATTTATTAAGCTTTAACCATTTCAAAGCATTCTCATCATCCCATATTGCCTTACTCAAGGCGGCATATTGAGGATATTTATGTTGCATCAACCACTTAAGCGCATCGTTATTGGTATGTATGGCATTGGCAAGTGCACTGAGCTCCGGATATCCATTGTGCATGAGCCAATAGAGGAACTTCTTGTTTCCTGCTGCTGCTTCCCCAAAGGAAATTAATATTTTTACCGGATAATTTATCAATGAATAAATTTGTTTAAAGATAGAGCCAAACGAAATTAAGATATTTTAACCCCCTGATCAATACCAACCACCAAAATTATCGCATCAGATACATTTTACCAAATCCTTCATGAAAATATTTTGAAGCTGAGGTCGAATTCAGTTCTATCTGTTGACCATCAATATTGGTAATGACCCGATAAAGATACACACCGTTTGCCAATCTGTCGCCATATTGGTCGGTACCATCCCATGCAAATTGCGTTATATTTCTTCCTATTCGGATAGGGCCAAGCTCGGCCATGTCTATCTCCCGCACTACTCTGCCGGTGATGGTGAGGATTTGAATTTTCATGTATGTTGGCAACTGCGATCCTGTAAGGGTAAATACAAAATGAGTGGCCGTTGTGAAGGGATTGGGCCAGTTGAGTATCTCGGTAATGGTAGATTTATTGACTACTTCAAAGGAGATCACATGATCGTTTTTGCCCGATTCATTCAGCGAATTGTCAGTTGCCTGAACCCGGAGGTTGTAGGTGCCATCCATTTCAAAAGTAGGCTCGTATTCGATGCTACAGGTATTGTCGGGCAAGGTGGCGGGATAAAACCTCATGTTTTCCTTTCCCTGTTTGTTGAAATAAATTCTTTGTTCTTCATTAGCCTCCGGTGTTTTTAAGAAAACTTTCAGCAAGGTGGTATCGCTTAAGGGTAGAAAAGGATTTTCATCCAGAAGCCTCATGTGAACAAATGGCTTAGCCGAAACAATGTCACCGTCCATTATTTGTACGCCATCAAAAGTGAGCTCGAGTAACGGGTTGGTTTTATCCTTTTGAACAAAAAACGGTATTTGGCCAACATTGTTAAAAAGATGTTGTTCCATCTGATCATTGGAAGGGTTTACTTCAATCCAGAGGCTGTTGTTGCCCGCCAGGCCTTTTGTGGGTATATTGATGGTGTCGGTGAGAATATCACCTGCCGTGTGTGTCCTTAGTCTTTTGCTTTCAAGGGGATGAAGTTGCCGGTTTTGATCGATTATCCAATAGTTTACCAGTAAGCTATCCATGGCATATTCGCTGATGTTGTGTATGGCGGTAGAGAATAATACAGGTTTCCCTTCGGGTACGGAATCTTTTTCAAATACATAATGTAAGGAAGGATCCAGGGCTGTTTCAGGTATGCCCTCATATACCACATTCCAGTATTCCATCTGGGCGGGAGTACGGTTGACATCATCCGACATAACAACCATAAGCTGAAGAAAGGGGTAGCGGGTTGCGTCAATCTTTGTATTAAGGGTAATAATATCCTGTTGGGGTGAGATTTTTGTCATTAGTGTATCGCTACTGCCATCAGCAGAAATTCCAAGTACATTTAACCACACCGAATCTGTTGCTGTTTCTTCCAGGCTTTGCTGTTTCCAGTGAATGGATTCCCAGCTGCGGGCCGGGCCAATTATTTCCGAAACAATATACCCTTTATTCCAGTTGGTAATAATGCTGTCGTTGAGCTGGATGGTGGAAGTTATGGATGCACCAATGATTTCATTGGCAGATCCTGCAGGTGACCCTTTTCTGCCAAATAAAAGATAGGGTGTGTTGTTGGTAATATTTCTTATGTTGGCACTGCCCAGTGTTTCAAATGCCTGGTAAAGCTTCTCCGGGTAATTTTGTGCATTATGATTGCGATGGCTTAGGGCCAACACATAATGACCCTGGGGTATGGTGTCAACAAACCGCTGCATCCTATCTCTCCATAACTCTGAGGTGGAATAGTAATCGAAAGTAACCATATCACGCTGAAAGCAGTGATAGTTGTCAAACTGGCCCAGGTTGCTGCCTTGGTTGATGCTCTTTTGAATATCCGCAGAAACAGGATCGAACACCATAAAGAGCATCCCATTACCAACGTCTGCCAAACAGGAAAAGGTGACCATGGTTATTCCATTGACCCGAATAAACTGTTCAGTCCAGGCCA
>JBEPXC010000163.1:0-8148 GCA_041642035.1 Sphingobacteriia bacterium | reverse complement strand
CGAGGCCAAATTTATGGCTGTAAAGGTCTTCCCTTCTTTTGAACGGGTAGAAGTAATGGAAATAATTTTATTCTTACTGGTAGAGGCAAAATATTGCAAATTGGTTCGCATAGCCCGAAAGGCCTCCGAAACGGGAGATTTATTCTCCTCAAAAACCACCAGATTGACCGAGTCGATGCGTGCGGCTGTTTTGTTATGGGGTATAACACCCAATACGGGAAAATCAACCGCATCTGTCACCTCCTTTTTATCCTGTATGCGGGTATCAAAGAAATCGCGCAGCAAAATCAAGGCCAGGGGCAGAAGGAGCCCGGCCAACATAGCAAAAGTATAATTACGCCGTTCTTTGGGTGCTACGATACTGGTGTATCGGGCCCGGTCAACGATTTTATGATCGGGAACATTGCTGGCCATGGCAATACCTGCTTCTGCACGTTTCTCAAGGAGATAATTGTAGGTAGCATTGCTTAGATTAAACCTACGCTCTATACCAATAAACTCACGGGCCGTGCCGGGCAATTGATTGATACGTGCTTCTATCTTTTCAATACGCCGATCCAGATCGGACATCAAAATGTCTGATGCATTTTGAATGCTCATGATATTCTCTTTCAAGGCCTTTAAGCTTAATGTAATTTGCCTGTTGATGTTTTGTACGGTAGGATTCTCCTGTGTGCCCATTTCGGCCAGTTGAGCCCGTTCAGCATACAATGCACTCAACTCTGCAATAATGGAATTCAGCATGGGATCTTCTATACCCAGTGCCGAAGGGCTGAAAACATCACGGAAATCTTTCTCCTCGTTTATATAACTCAAGAGATACTCATAGTATTGCCTTTTCAGATTCTCGATAGCCCGCTGGTTATCCAAATGCTGAAGTTGAGTATAAAGTTGTGCAGATGCCGCACCTACTTCCATAAGTTGATTGCGCTGCCTGAAGTCTTCCAATGATGATTCTGCCAAAACCAGCGAATCAGAAATTACATCAATCTGGTTGTTAATAAAACGTATCGTATTTTCGGCGATGGAATTCTTTTCATGCAAGCTCTGCTGTACATATACCTCCGTCAGGGAATTAAGAAAATCCAGTGCCCGCTCGGGATTGGTAGCTACAAAAGTCAATTGTACAATGGAAACTTCGTCGTTAAGAGGAGAAACATTCAATGCTGAAACATATTGTTCGGTGAGCGAGGAAACACTATTGATGACAAACAGATACTCTCTGCCTACGTGACTTACGGTGGTAAAATGGTCATTCTTTCGTAACCTTATTTTAAAACCATCCTGCTGATAAATATCTCCAAAATTTAATTGTACAGAGGGTTCACTGTTTCCAAGGCTAAATCGTTTGCCATCGGTAAGCGAAATTTCATACGTATCTTCCGAGACAATTTTTACATGAAAGGGCCGGTTGTAAGGCAGTGGCAGGCTTCTATCCCAATAGACCAAAAATGGGGTGTTTTTATAAATTTCAGTGGTACGCATCTCTCCTACCAATCTGCCAATGTTATAATAAGATACCTCTACATCCATATTGCGCAGGGCCGAATCAACCATAGAATAGCTTTTTAGCACAGCCATTTCATTAAACAAATTGTTGCGCTGAGAGAAAAGATCCATTTCTCCCATGATCTGGCCGGGTCTGAAGCCTCCCTTGCGATCATCTCTGATCAAAACGGTAGAACGGGTGCTGTATACCGTTTCGGAAAACTTATTTACAAAATAGGCGATGGTGAGAGCGATGACTGCACTAATTACAAACCAATACCAATACCGCAGGTATTTAAAAATCAGCTTTTTTATATCAAGAGTTTCTTCGCGAAAGGGATCTTTATTCATTTTAAATGGAATAGTGTATCAAATTAAATTCTGTATTGCCTGGTTTAGTTGCCGAAATAATTTAGCAGTAAAAGTCCGAAAGATACTGTTGAAATAATGAGTGAAATGGGGAATTGAGAAATACCCAATCGCTCTAGTCTGTTAGGCTCCACATAAACAATGTCATTGGGTTGCAAAAAATAATACTCCGAACTGATGGCCTTGGCTTCATTAAGATTTATGCTCCCGAAAGTAGCTCCCTGTTCGGTTTGTCGAACGATGGTAATTGTCCGGTTACCAAATTGGGTGAGATCACCGGCCACAGCAATTACATCCATAATGGTAACACGATTGTCGTAGACATAAAATTTTCCCGGGCTGTTCACCTCCCCTACTACGGTTACCGAAAAATTGACGAGCTTCACCAGTACCGTTGCGCCGATGAGGTATTCCTCTACCTGCTTTTCGATATATTGAGTGGCCTCTTCCAGGGTTTTGTCCTCAACATTTACCGTCCCAACCACAGGCATTTTTACATTGCCTGCTTCATCCACATTATAACCGCTCATGTACATTTGTGCATTTCCTATCCCTCCGGCTCCCCCCTGGGTATTTCGCTGGTTGCTGCGATCGCTGTTAAACATGGTATAGGATTTCTCATCCAGAGTCAGCACCTGAATGTAAAGGATATCTCCTGTTTTTATTCTGTAATCGGGCTTGTAATTAACGATGGTATCGGCCTGTTCTGCTTGTCTTTGCAGATAAACAATCTTATTATGAGGAATGCAGGAAGAGAAAACCAGGAATAAAAACAATATCCATATCAGATGCTCCTGGCCTTTATTAAAAGTCAATGCGTTGGATATGCTGGTTTTCAAAGGAATAAAAATCATAAAACAATAGTATTTTGGATATTATGGATATAATCCATTTACGGATTCATAAAACGAACAAAAATACAGAATTAAATGAATAAAGATGGAATTTTTACATAATATCAGCAAGCAGCCACTTAATAGCCAATGAATAACAACTGAAAAATCTCAAAAATAGTATACCTGGCGTAGTGATTATTAAAAAATCCCGTACATCAGTCTTCCTATCATGAAGTAAATGAACAGGCCTATGATATCATTTGAGGTGGTAATAAAGGGGCCGGTAGCAAGTGCGGGGTCGATTTTAAATTTTTCAAGGGCCAGAGGTACAAAGGTGCCAAAAATAGATGCGACAACAATAACCGACATCAAAGCTGCACTTACAGTCATACTCAGGGCCAACGATGGGGCAAAGAAATAACTATACAACAGTAGCAAGCCCGAACAAACCAGACCATTGATGATTCCTACAGATACCTCCTTCAACAATTTTGGAAAAATGCCCAGGGTAGTAATAGTGTTATTGGCCAGACCCTTAACAATCAAAGCCGAAGATTGTACCCCGACATTTCCTCCCATTGCCGCAATAAGAGGCATAAAAAAAGCCATTTCGGGATAAATACTGATCTGGTCTTCGTAATTGCTGATAACCCGTGATCCTATTATGCCTCCAAAAAGAGCAACCACCAGCCAGAATAAACGACCCTGGGTGAGCTCCCATACCTTATCCCCCGATTCGATATTCTGGGTCATACCCGACATCATCTGGTAATCTTTTTCTGCTTCTTCTTTGATAAAGTCAACGATATCATCGATGGTTATGCGTCCAATCAACCGACCCAGTTCGTCAATAACGGGCAGCACAATCATATCGTATTTGTTCATCAAATTGGCTGCTTCCTCTCCTTTTTGGGTGGCTTTTATGCTCACCACATCCGGCTTATACAATTCAGCAACTTTTGCCCTGGGAGAGGCAATGAGAAGCCTTTTTAATGAAAGCAACCCCAATAATACGTCATTGTCGTCCACTACATATACATGGTATACTTCTTCCACTTCCTCTGCCTGCTTTCTCATTTCGCGCACACAGGTCACTACGTGCCAGTTTACATTTACCTTGATAAATTCCTTGGCCATAAGGCCCCCGGCCGAATTGGAAGGATACACCAGCAGGTCGGCAATGTCCTGTGCCTGCTTGCGGTCTTCAATATGCAAGAGCACCTCTTCGCGCCGCTCGTCGGGCAACTCCGAGATAAGGTCGGCAGCATCATCCGAATCCAGGTTATTGATAAATTCACGGGCTATTTCCTGGGTAGAAAAGGAGGACAGGAAACGTTGGCGCACGTCATCCTCCAGCTCCATCAACACATCGGCTGCCTCTTCCTTTTCCAGCAATGTAAAAAGATACCTGGATTCTTCAAGGCTTAAATCATCCATGAACTCGGCTATATCGGCCGGATATAGCTCATCGATGATTTGCTCAAGAAACTCGCGCTGGTTTTCTTTAATGGCATTACGGATCAGATCCAGGGAAATATCTTTAACATTCAGGGTCATAGGCGGTAAATATAGATCATTTCTGATTGTTGAGCAAATTGTCTACTGTACTTATTTCTACGAAGGAAGGACCGGATTTTTTTCCAAAGTTACCTGCCAGCACAGCGATAAGATCTTCTTGGTTTATTTCGCCTCTCCCCAATAATTTTTCCAGGGTATGCTTTATAAACTCTTTTTTAGAGGTTTCAACATCCATATAATCGGCATATACACCAAAATTCAGAGCCAGCTCGCGCAGCACTCTTGTATCGTAACACTGCGCATAAATGGGCGATTTACCCCGGAAGGCAGATAAATACCGGGCCGTTTTTCCTGTATCGGTATCGGTAATGACAGCACGACTGTTGAGGTTATCGATAGAGCTGACGGCCATCTTTGACAAAAACCCTGATACCTCATTGTCGTGGGGCAGAATATCCTGCTCCACAACATTGTTACGGGTTTTCTCTGCTTCCCGTGCAGTACGGGTCATGGTCTTCACCGATTCCAGAGGATATTTTCCGTAAGCGGTTTCACCACTGAGCATAACGGCATCAGTACCACTAAATACCGCATTGGCAATATCGGTCACCTCGGCCCGGGTGGGACGTGGATTTTCAATCATGCTATGTAGCATCTGAGTGGCAACAATTACAGCCTTTCGCTGCCTTATGCACTTGGCAATCAGACGTGCCTGTATACCCGGGATTTTTTCCGCCGGTACTTCGATGGCCAAATCACCCCGCGCCACCATAATGCCATATACATGCTCCAGGATTTCATCAATGTTATCTACCCCTTCCTGATTTTCTATCTTGGCTATAATCTTTATAGGGCTATTGTTTCTGTCCAGGATTTCCTGTATGGCCATGACATCTTCTTTGTTGCGCACAAACGAATGGGCAATAAAATCAATCCCGTGCTCCATAGAAAAATCTATATATTCCAAGTCTTTCTGCGACAAAGAGGGTAAGGTTACTTTACTTCCCGGAAGGTTTATACTTTTTCGGGGTTTTATCAACCCTTCATTCATAACCTTACAGACCAGATGTTGGGGATGTTTTTCCAACACCATCAGCTCAATATCGCCATCATCGATCATGATACTTTTTCCTACCTCCAGGCTGGCAACAAATTCCTTGTAATTTACAAAAAGACAATCCGATGATGAGGCCCCATCAGGATCTCCGGCGACCTTAATGAGCTGCCCTCTGCTAACTTTTACTTCATTTCCCGTTTGAACGGTTCGTATTTCGGGGCCCTTGGTGTCGATCAGAAAAGGTATACGATCGGAAATCCGCCGAACGGTGTTTATGATCTTAAGAGTTTGATCAGGCTGCTGATGGGCCGTATTGATGCGTACTACATCCATACCCGCTTCATGCATCTGGCGCAGAAATCCTTCATCAGCATATTTATCAGAAATGGTGGCTACAATTTTGGTGAGTTTTTCCATAACAAAAGGAAATATATCTTATTTTTTAATAAAAGTAATTCAGAAAAGCATTAGCAATTTCAGCAGTAAAAAAGATGAAATATCTGTTCTGGTTATTAACAGGACAAAATTATAAAAAATAACGCAGTAGAAGGGTATTTCAACAAATTGTAATTTACACATTTTAGGGTTGTCAACTCCTTTTGGTAGCACTGAAAATTGATTAACTTTGCCCCTTAATATCATCCTTCTAATGAGTGACGCTATAAAACACGAATGCGGCATTGTGCTGCTACGGCTCCTTAAGCCCCTTGAATACTACCTGGCAAAATATGGTACCGCCTTTTACGGCCCCGACAAGATGTACCTGCTGATGGAAAAACAACACAACAGGGGTCAGGATGGTGCCGGAATCGGGTGCATAAAATTTGACATGCAACCCGGTACCCATTACATGAACCGAATCCGAAGCAACCAGAGCAACCCCATAAAAGATATTTTTACCCAAATTAACGACAGCCTTCAACCTGTTTATGACAAGAATCCCGAACGCCTCAGAGACGTTAACTGGCTTAAAAACAACATCGCCCTTCATGGTGAACTCTATATAGGGCACTTGCGCTATGGCACTCATGGCAGAAATGCTATTGAATTTACGCATCCTTTCGTGCGGCAAAACAACTGGCTGTCAAAAAATTTGATGATTGCCGGCAATTTCAATCTCACCAATGTAGACGAACTTTTTAACAGCCTTGTCAATATCGGCCAGCATCCCAAGAAAACTTCCGATACCGTTACCATACTGGAAAAACTCGGTCACTTCCTCGATGAAGAAAACGAAGAACTCTACTGGAAGTTCAAACATGAAGGCTTTTCAAAAAAAGATATCTCTCCTCTTATTGCCAAACATCTCGATATACAGAAAATACTTACCAACGCAAGTAAATATTGGGATGGCGGATATGTGCTGGCCGGCCTGCTGGGCCATGGCGATAGCTTTATCATGAGAGATCCCTCAGGAATAAGACCTGCTTATTATTATCAGGACGATGAAATCGTTGTTGCCACTTCAGAAAGACCCGTTATACAGACCGCTTTTAAGATACCCATCGAAAAGGTAAAAGAGTTATTGCCTGGCCATGCTTTGATCGTGAAAAAAGACGGCCAGTGCAGTGAAGTGGAATATAAAACACCCCTGGAAAAAAAATCATGCTCCTTCGAGAGAATCTATTTCTCCAGGGGTACCGATGCCGAAATTTACCATGAACGAAAAACCCTCGGTAAGCTCCTGGTTCCCTCCATTCTTAAAACCATCAACTTCGACTTCGAAAATACCATCTTTTCTTATATCCCCAACACAGCCATCGCTGCCTACAAAGGCATGGTGGAAGGACTGCATACCTTCTGCGACCTGGTGAAAAAAGATCGTCTGGTCCAACTTCAGGGCGAGATGGATCCGGCCAAAATAGAGAAAATTCTTCAGCTACGCCCTCGCATCGACCAGATTGCCGTTAAAGATGCCAAGCTGCGCACCTTTATTACACAGGACAACTCTCGCGACGACCTGGTAACCCACGTATACGATGTCACCTATGGGGTCGTTAGAGAACATAAGGACAGCCTGGTGGTGATCGACGATTCCATTGTCAGGGGCACTACCTTGAAAAAAAGTATCATCCGCATCCTCGACCGCCTGGGTCCCAAAAAGATCGTCATCGTTAGTTCCGCCCCACAGATTCGCTACCCCGACTGCTATGGCATCGATATGGCCAAACTATCCGAGTTTATCGCCTTTAAAGCCACCATAGAACTGCTGCACGAAACCCACCAGCAAAGTATCATCAACGAGGTGTATAAAAAATGTAAGGAATCGGAAGCACTGCCCAAGGAACACGTGGTAAATCATGTAAAAGAAATTTACAAACCCTTTAAACCCGAAGATATCTCGGCCAAAATTGCGCAAATGCTCCACACCTCCACTGTGAATGCCGAGATAGAAGTGGTGTACCAAACCATCGAAGATTTGCATGCTGCATGCCCCGGACATAAGGGCGACTGGTATTTTACCGGCGATTATCCCACCCCCGGTGGCAACAAAGTCGCCAACCGCTCTTTCATCAATTTTATTGAAGGAAAAAATGAACGGGCATACGCCTGATATAATCACCGCCACAGCATTGGCCTCCTGTTGGCATAAAAGTTTGAACATACTGCTTCTTTTATAACTTTGAAGTATGAACACCTATATACAAAAGCTTATTCTCCAGGGAGAGCACCAAAAACAAGATTTTAAATTTCAGGTCAACGACTCCAGAAAGATCGCCAAAACCTTATCTGCCTTTGCCAATACCGAAGGAGGTAAACTCCTTATCGGTGTCAAGGATAATGGCGTAGTAGCCGGAGTGCGCTCCGATGAAGAGTTTTATATGATAGAGGCTGCTGCCCAAATGTATTGCAAGCCCAACATCGACTTTGCTCACCGCA
>JBEPXC010000162.1:0-8197 GCA_041642035.1 Sphingobacteriia bacterium | reverse complement strand
CCTCCAGAATATATCCTAACCCGGCATCAGATTATATCACTATTGAGTCGGATGTCAACATTGACAGGATAGAGATATACAGTATTCTGGGAAATAAAGTGCTTATACAGGCAATAAACAAAACTCACCTACAGTTAAATATTGCCAAATTAAGCAAGGGGATGTATGTTGCTGTTTTATATACTGTCAAAGGAAATAAAATACATAAACTGCAAATTACCCGATAAAGCAATGGGTTTTAAATATCCAAACAGCTGCCCATTCATATGGGCAGCTGTTTTTATATAAGCCTTGGTTGAAAGACAAACAACATTGCTAAAATCGATTCTTATCTGATTCTCATGGCTGCATTTCCTTGCTGTACAGCAGGCATGGTCCTGTAGTATATTAGTCCTTTTGGATTAATAAACAGGGCTAAACATGTGGGCTCTTTTCGAAAACAACCCGGTCATTATAAGAGAAAAGAGTCGTTTTAGTTAACTTATATATCACATCGATTTTTGTTATTTAACACTTCACTGTGAGAGATTTTACATGAAAATCGAATATAAACGGATATTCAAGAAAACATTTCCTTTCGGCTATTAACATTTTCCTATTGATTTTTTCATAATTTTGCTTTCTTCTTTCTCAAATTTTGGGGAAGAAGGAAGAAAATAGTAATTATAAATAAAAACAAAAAACAACATGAAGAGAATTTACTTAATTTTTTTCGTAATTCTTGGTCTGATAGGTAACAACTTGTTTGGCCAGGAAATTCGGGTAACGGGAACTGTTACGCAGTTTTCAGATGGCAGTACCTTGCCAGGAGTTACAGTACGAGTAGAAGGAACATCAATGGGAACCGTTACCGACATGGATGGTGAATATACCATCACGGTACCCTCAGATGCTGCTTTGGTTTTTTCATACATCGGTATGAATACTGAAACAGTACCTGTAAACAACAGATCCATCATTGATGTAGCAATGACTTCAGACTTGCAAGCTCTGGAAGAAGTAATTGTTGTTGCCTACGGAACAAGAACCACCCAAACCCGTACCGGTTCGGTATCGGTAGTAAGCGGAGAGCAGATGGCCGAAAGTCAGGCAAACTCTCCTGAAAGAGCCTTGCAGGGACGTCTTGCCGGTGTACAGGTCAACTCTCCATCGGGTTCACCCGGGGCAACGGCCAACATCACGGTTCGTGGTGTAGGTTCTATCAACGCAGGTACTGAACCCTTGTGGGTAGTAGACGGAATTGCTGTGGCTACAGGAGATTTCGGTTATGCCACCAACAGTTTCAACGTGTTATCCAATCTCAATCCTAATGATATAGAGAGTATTACCGTATTGAAAGATGCAGCAGCCTCTTCTATCTATGGTTCACGTGCCGCCAACGGTGTAATCCTGGTAACCACCAAATCAGGTAAAGCCGGAAAAACAAGAATCAACGCCCGTGTTGAAGGCGGCTTTTCTGCCCCCATCATGGACAACAAAGGTTTTCGCTTTATGAATCCTGAAGAACAACTGGATTATTGGAGAGCAGCTGCCAACAATGCTGGAATAGACCCTGACAATCCAGCCAGTGGACAATTTTATTTCCCCAGAAATCTCCTCTCCGGCGAGCTAACCAACTGGTGGGATGAAGTTTTCCAGGATGCCAGAACACAGGAATACGAAGTTTCTGCTTCAGGGGGTAATGAAAAAACCACCTTTTTCCTTTCTATGAATTACAAAGATCAGCAAGGGATTCAGATAAGCTCTTACATGGAAAGATATAACATCAGAGCCAATCTCGATCATAAAATCAACGACAGGTTTAAATTTGGATTCAGATTCTCTGGTGCAAAATCAGAATTATCCGACAGATTTGATGGGTTAGCCTATGGTAACCCCTTCTGGGCTGCTCAAAGCATATTCCCCTGGAACAATGTGAGAAATGAGGACGGAACGTTCAATTATAACATCCCCGAAAACCTCAACTCCAACCCGGTTTCCATGGATGCACTCAATGAGCGATTCGACATTATGGAAAGTGTTAACACGGCAGTTTCTCTCGAGATCAATATTTTTGATGGTCTGACTTTCAAAACCAACAATAGCATTGACATGAGAAAAACAACCGGCCGTGATTATCGTCATCCTGAAACCGGCGAAGGTGGCGGACGTGAAACACCCAACACCATCAATGGTCAGCTTTTCGCAGCAAACCTTGACAGATTGCAGCTTACCACCTCCAATGTGTTGAGCTATAATAAAATATTTAACGATGTCCATAACGTAATGGCGTTGGCAGGTTTTGAAGCAGAAAACCTTGAAACAACTTCCTATACAATGCAAGGTTATGGTATTGGTGCCGATATACCTTATTTAAACAATGCTACCAGTCAGCAGGATGTAGGCTATAGTTACACCGCAAGAAGTCTGGTTTCTCTTTTTGCCAATGCTGAGTATAGCTATAGTGGCAAGTATTATATCCAGGCCAGTATACGTCGCGACGGAAGTTCACGCTTTGGTGAAAACAACCGTTTTGGTATTTTCCCTGCTGTAGGTATGAGTTGGAATATGCACAACGAAGATTTTCTAAAGAACGTTTCTTACCTGAATTTATTAAAACTGCGTGCCAGCTTTGGTACTACAGGTAACTGGCTGATCGGCAACTACGAAACCCGTGGTTTGTATGGAACAAGAAGTTATAATGGCACCGGTGGTTTGGCTCCTGCCAGTTTGGCAAAGCCTGACTTAACCTGGGAGTTAACAGAAACCTATAACCTGGGACTTGACCTTAACTTGTTTGGTCGTCTGGATGCTTCTGTTGATGTGTACCAGAGAAATACCAGCGATATGTTGTTGGATGTTCCCATTTCACAAACTTCCGGTTTTAGCAACCTCAGAAGAAATGTAGGTTCTATGCGCAACGAAGGTATCGAATTGTTATTGAACGGACAGGTAATCCGCACCCCTGATATGACCTGGAATGTTGGAGGTAATATTGCATTCAACAGAACACGTATTCTTGACCTGGCAGGTGAGGCTGTTGTAGGTGATGGTTTCTTCAGAAGGTATCGTGCTTACGGAGAAGAAGGCAATGAAGATTATGAATATGGTCTGAGCCACTATTATGTATACGATTGGGCAGGTGTTAACCCACTTACCGGTATGGGCTTATGGTATGATGAAGACGGCAATTTGTCGGAAAATTACAACAACGCCAGAAGAGTATATCGCGGAAAATCAGATCCTGATTTCTTTGGTGGTTTGACCACCAGTTTCTCCTGGAAAGGAATTTCTGTCAACGCATTGTTTGAATATAAAGTAGGACATTATGTAAAAGTAATGGAACGTCGCTATGTTGATTCTGATGCCTTCAGCTTCCAGACTCATTCATCCAATTCATTGGATTACTGGAAAGAACCCGGTGATGTAGTGGCTACTCCCAAACCTATTGCCAACAACAACAGCGAATCTAATGCATGGGGAACTTCCCGTTTCCTTGAAAAAGGCGATTATTTGAGGTTTAAAGAACTCTCTGTATCCTATACTTTACCCAAATTGATCAGCGACAACATCAGAGCTGAAAGAATTCGCCTGTATGCCAGCGCATATAACCTTTACACATGGCACGATGTTAGCTATTTCGATCCTGAAAGAGATGCACGTGGTGGTGGTTATGCCTTGTATCCAAACCCCTTTACCATGGCATTTGGTGTTGATGTAGGATTTTAATGAGAATATTATATTTTAAATATAAAAATATAGACAACATGAAAAACAGTAAATTAATATTTTTTATAGCCATTATTTTGACAATGGTATCCTGCTCCGAAGATTTTTTGGAGAAGGTTCCACAAACATCCATGTCAAATGAGTTGGCCCTTGATAATTACAAGAATATAGAACTTTCCTTAAATGGAGCCTATTCAGTCTTGTACAGCGCCAACTACTATGGCCGCGCCTTTATCGTTATCCCCGAGATTAGGGGTACGGACGCCAAATCAAGTGTTCAGCTAAGTTCAGGTCGTTTTCAGGCCAATTACAACTGGGCAGAGAGTCCATCAGGAACCTTTCCACTTTGGGCTACCGGATACTATCTCATTTCTGCTGCAAACAATGTTTTACAGGCATTGGAAGATTTTTCAGAGCCCGGTGTTACCGATGCTATGATCAACCAAATTAAAGGTGAAGCCCTATTTTTAAGAGCCCTGGTTCATTGGGATCTTGTAAGGGTTTACGGACAGCCTTATACTTACGCGGTTAATCAATCAGGAGCAGCTGCTTTGGGTGTTCCCTATATGTTTGAAACCGTAGTAGGAGAGCCTGAAAGAAATACCGTTGCCGAAGTATATGGTTTTGTACTGGATGATTTGCTGGTAGCAGAATCCATTATTGGCGACCCCAACCGTGGTAATGTAGAAACTGCCTTTGCATCACAAGAAGCCGTTCAGGCCTTATTAGCCAAGATCTACCTCTATATGGGACAATGGCAAAATGCTGCCGACTATGCTACCGATGTCATTGAGTCGGGCAAATTTTCTCTGTTGTCTGCCGACGAGTATGTTGGTTCATACAGCAGTGAAGATCCGGGTTCCGAATCTATATTCCTGGTTTATGGTTCCGGTATTGATTCTTACTTCCCCGGTTTTGATGAAATAGGTTACATTCTTAGCCCACAGGCTTACGGTGATGTAGCCGCCTCTGAAGGTTTGCTGGATCTTTTTGAGGACGGTGATGTACGTGCTGAGCTTTTCCAAACCACCGCTGCCTTGAGTGCAGAAACCTGGTCGGCAAAATATACCGGAAAACCAGCCCCTATCAACATCAACAACATCAATGTGCTGCGTTTGGCCGAGATGTATTTGATTCGTGCTGAAGCATTATTCAACGGAGCTTCCATTCCGGGAGTTACCTCTTTGTCTGACTATAATGCCATTCGTACCCACCGTGGTCTTGATGAAGCTGCCAATGTATCTTTGGCTGATATTCTGGATGAAAGAAGAAGAGAATTGAATTTCGAAGGTAATGGATTCTGGGATTATTCCCGTCGTGGTGTAGGATTCACCAGAGATCCAAGAGATGTAAGCGGAACCGCTCCCCAGACGATCACTTTCCCCGCGGATAGATTTGCATTTCCTATTCCGGTAGCAGAAATGGATGCTAACGATAACATGGTTCAAAATCCTGGTTACCAACAATAATTAAAATAAACATTTTGATATGAAAAAATTAATCTATTATACCTTAAGCATGGCAGCAGTTTTTATGCTGATGACTGCCTGCGAAACCAATGATCCCATCGTATTTGAAAACGAGGATTCATTTATTGGTTTCACCAATGGAAACGGAGCTGTAACGGAAGCAGTTATCGTTGATGGAGAAGCCCGGGAAAACATCATTGCCATCCCGGTTATGCTCACCACGCTGGATAACAATCCCGTTACCGTAAATTTCGACTTCAGTGTAGAAGGATTTGCTGAAGAGGCACAGGCTATTGAAAACGAAACCTTTACCCTGCTCAATGAAAGCAAATCTTTGTCCTTCACCGGTGGCATGGTTGATGGCTCAGTAATGGGGTATGACACCATTTACATCCGCACCGTAGATAACGAAATCTTTACCGGCAATAAAAGGGTTAACATTGTTTTGGTGGATAACTCTGCCGGGTATGATTTTGGTACCCAGGATAGTTTCACCCTTACCGTTGTAGACAATGAACACCCGCTGAACATTGTTCTGGGAACCTACGCTGTAACCGGATCAAGTGCTTTTGATGATTCTGCCCTTAGCACCACCATTCAAACCAGTGCCGTAGAAGGAACCCTCGAGCAGGTTTCATTCCCCCTTGCACAACTTATTCCAGGCTGGGGTGTGCCGCCTACCGATTTGGTTTATGCCATGGTTGATCCTGAGGCCAAAACCTTCAGAATTCAAACTGGTCAGGCTTATGCTACCTTTGGTTATGGCCCCAGCAAAATCAGTGGCTATGATGCTGAAAGCGGCGATTTGATGGAAGATGGTCTGTTCATTGAAGGTACATTCGATGATGATGGCACAATTACCCTGCAGGATATGATTGGTGTAATGATTACATCAGGAAACAATGAAGGGCTGTCGTTTGAAATCTGGAATCCAGGCTCATTATGGATCAAGCAAGCCAAAAAAAGCGTTGAAGCATCATCCGTTAACAAAGATGCATCTATGCTTCGCAGGTTTTAAGCCATGCATAAACAATTGAATTATGTTCAATAAAAAAATATATACAATGAAAAAAATAATCAATAATATTACCTTTTTAGGAGTTATACTGGCTCTGCTTACTGTAGTAGGTTGCGAAAGTGAGTTGCTGCAGGAGTATGATTCTGTAGACGTGGTAGCGGCTCCTTCCCTCGAATTTTCGCTCACGAATGTTCAGGATTCTACCCTGCATGTCGACTACAACCTTGGCGCACAAGAAGGATGGCTGTTTGTAGCCGTTGTTGAAGGCGCAGAAGACGCCGTAGAAACCCCCACCCAGGACCAAATGAAGTTCCTGACTGTAGAGGCTGCTTTCAAACAATCTCTTAAGATAGATGCGCAAAACGCCGCCAGTGAAGGTGAAGTGTTGGTAACAGGACTCAAACAGGACACGGATTATACTGTTTTCGTGATGCCCACCAGCGTTGATGGTGTTGATGGAGAAATTAAAAAAACTTCAGCAAAAACCAGTGATATCTATGACCCTGTAGTGATCGATATCACCCCCGGAGTATCCAGCACCGCTGCACAAGAGGTTGACTTTTCTGTTGAAATCACTTTTGATGAACCTGTTGTTATAAACAATGCCGATGGCTTTATATTCAGGTATCTGAACATTGTAACGTTTGAATATGTAGATCTGCCTGCATCTGAAGTCAGTGCCAGTGGAAGTGTAGTTACTGTTACGTCTCCACAAGATGCTATTCCCGGTCAATATGTGTTCTTAAGCATCAGCGACGATGCAGTACAAGACAGATCCGCCAATGCCTATGCAGGTATTACCAGCGGCTTAACTGATGAGGGTACGCTTGGAGGTAATTACTGGAGAGTAGCTTACACGCCTGCCCAGGCTGATTTTGATGCCCTTACTCCTACCATAGGCGAAGCGCAGCAAGATCCTGCCTTTGAAATCAGTTTAACCTATGAATATACCATGGATTTCAAACGCAACTCTTCGCAAGCTGCTGTATATGACCCCGCAGATGTTGTAATCAGATACACCCAGGGTGGAACCCAAACTAACGTGCAGGTCCCTGCCGGTAACATCGCTTTCGATGGCAATGTGGTTACCATTACACAACCCCGTACTCCGGTATTTGGTGAAACAGTAACTCTTATTATCAACGAAAATGCTTTCCGCACCCGCTACAACAGCCCCGTGGCAGCCATCACTGCAGAAGATGAAGTTTCATGGCTGGTTTCTTATGGGTATACTGTAGATATGATTATTGGCAATTATCTTATTGAAGAGATGGTGTCTAATTGGGACGGACTACTTGATCTTACGCTGGATATTGAAATTACTGCCCACGCGGAAGATGAAAATGTTGTACTCATTAACAATTTGTTGGGTTCTACAACACCTATAGAAGCCATTTTTGATGGAGATTTTGCAACCTTAAGCATACCCGGAGGACAGCTTTTAAGTCCTGGTACCCTTAGTGCAGATGTTAGTGTGGAGGTGTGGAATGGATATGTTGCTGATGGTACAGCGGTCGGCTTCATCGAATCAGATGGTACCATTCTAATGGAAGGTCTCGGGTTCTGGTTATATGACCTTGTTGGTGAAAATGACGGTTGGTGGGACCTTTTCCCCACTTCAACCTGGACGCCAGTTGCTGCTGAGGCAAAGATCAATTCATTGCCTGCGGTTATAAATGTTTCGGACATTAAACACCGTAGCCCCAGCAAACTAATAACAAGATAACCATACATTGATAACCTAAAGGTTTTCAATAATAATTAATTGAGCAGGAGGAAAACTAAATAGTTTTCCTCCTGCTTTTTTTTCGGGCTTATCAAACCATTTTCGGGCTATTGGGTAAAGTTGCGGTATAGGTTAAGAAAGAGCACTACTCAGCCTTAATTTCAGCCTTAACCTCTTATTGACCCATCCCCGGACCTTCCCTTCCTGAACTGCTGCGTGTTCAGGATGACTGGAAGGGTTACGCCAGTATGGGCTGAATACTATATGCCAAATAAA
>JBEPXC010000161.1:0-8238 GCA_041642035.1 Sphingobacteriia bacterium | reverse complement strand
AAACCAATGATTAAGAACTTCACAAAAACAGCATTACTACTGATTTTCCTTATTGCAACCTCATGTGGCTATGCTGGCTCAAATAAAAATACCTTTATGGAACAAAACAAAATGAACGAAAACAGCCTGGAAGTGGCTACCCTGGGCGGGGGTTGCTTCTGGTGTATAGAAGCCATATTCGAAGAAATCCGCGGTGTTGAATCCGTCATCAGCGGATACAGTGGTGGCACGGTAAAAAATCCGGCCTATCGCGAAGTTACTTCCGGTCGTACCGGTCATGCAGAAGTGGTGCAGATACATTTCAACCCCAATGAGATCAGTTACCGGGAGCTTTTGGAGGTGTTTTTTCACCTTCACGACCCCACCACTTTAAATCGCCAGGGTGCTGATGTGGGATCACAGTATCGCTCTGTAATATTCTTCCATGATGAAAATCAGGAAAAGGTTGCCCGCAACGTCTTTGAAGAAACAGAACAATCAGATTTATGGGCTGATCCGCTGGTTACCCAAATTGAACCGCTTACTCAATTTTATAAAGCAGAAGAGTACCATCAGGATTATTTTGCAAAGAATCCTGACCAGGCATACTGCTCTTATGTGATAAAACCCAAGCTTGAGAAGCTCAGAAAGTTATACAAGGAACAACTCCAATAAAATCAGGCCTCAGCAAGGATGCTTCTGTCAGTGTTCCCTGAGGGATTGTGGCAATAGATTCTGATAAGGGTTAGTGAAATTAACCACAGGATCTTGGCCCTGGTTTTTAAGGATGCGCTGACCTTTTTCAGGGTGCAGTACAAAGGCAGCAAATTTTTCCGCCATTTGTTTTTGTTCCGATTTAGTGGGTATGGTAAGAGCATACACCATTGCTTCTCCCCTTTCGGTAACACTTGATCCCGGAGTAGCGCCCAGGGTTTCTAAAGATACTTTTTCGTACCAGTCGTTCAGGGCAAAGTTTCCCAGGTTGATGCTGTCGGGAAGCTCAAGGTATTCTAATCCATGCTGCACAGCAACACTCTTATAGAGGAAAATATAATCGATGTGGTTGCTCTCCAGCAGCGCAATAAGGTCTGTTTCTTTGGGGCGTATATTATCCTGGTCTTTTTCAAGCATTTTCTCTGCCAGGCCATCTCGCTGCGAAGAGAGTTCAGCCAGTTTAATGGCCAGCACGCTTCGCACTCCACAGGGATCCATATCGGGGTTGCTGCGGCCATATTTCACCTGCTCGCGCATCAGTATATCTGTCCAGTTTTGTGCATTGATTTCATCTGAAAATCTTGATTGCTCCGTATACACTAAGGCCAGTTCGTTGGTGGCAAAAGGAGCATACCATTGGGCATGATCAGGGATCAGTATATTTTCTATCACCATATAGTCTGCCGACATAAACACATCTGCAGGTGTATTTACTTCAATAATCTTCCGGGCTCCTGCTTTGCTTCCCCAGGCCTCGGTTAAAATTTCCACCTCAGGGTTCTCCTTTTCAAAAGCTCTTACCAGCTCTTTTACTGGCATGGTTAGACTTCCGGCATGAATTACATGAAGGGTTACCTTTTCCTTGTTGGGGTTGGCGCAGGAAAAAAGAAAAAGAATGGCAAAAAAGAAGGTCAGATTTTTCATATATCGAGAGATTTAGAGTAATTCCTTTGAACAATTGGCAACTGCAAATATACTATTGAATAACCTCAGCACACGATTGAAAAATAAATATTTGAAAGATAAAGGGAAAAAACCGGAACCCTTTGGTATCCGGTTTTTTATCGCCAGGGTATGGAATTTTGCACGGTCCAGAGATCCTAATGGCGATTAATCTAAAAAGAATATTTCAGTTCGGCGTTTATCATACGTCCGGGTCCTATCATATTACGTGAATCAATAAAATCCTGATCCAATAAATTATGAACCTGCACCCCAACAGACAATCCCCTGTAAATGTTACGCCATAGATGCAGATCAATAAAACTATAGGATTCAATTTCCTCAGTATTGATATCATTGAGCCATTGAGCTCCCTTGTAGTTAAAAGAAACAAAGGCATTCACAATGGGATTGCGCCAGCTCAAAGAGGCGAAAAATATGTCGCGGGGTTGATAAACCATCGCTTTACCCTCAAGGTTATCATCACGTTGTGCATCAAAAACTTTATATTCCCTAATTTCTGTTTCATTATAGCTATAAGACAGCATCATATCCACCCCTTTAACCATCTTCCAGTTGAGGGCCACTTCAGCTCCCATGATGGCCACTTTGCCGATGTTGTCCTTTATGCGGATAGGTCGGTTGCGATTGTTCATGGTTAATGAATCACCTGTGCCTATAAAGGCATGATAATCCGTCCCAAGAGAATAATATATCGCTGGAGCAATGCTGAGATCTTCAGCCAGGAAGATGTCGCCACCCAGCTCAATATTATCAAGGTATTCTGGTTTCAGCTCAGGATTGGCCAGCTTCATCCCTCCTGAAATTAAACCCGTACGGCACATATCATCCAGTACCGGTGCCCTGAACCCACGACTGTAACTGGCGTAGATTCTATAGTTGTCCTTTTTATGGTATTGAAGGGAAATTCGTGGGCTTAGCGCATTGAAAGTTGCATCATTCAGGTTTCCGGTAAAATCCTGAAGAAAGGAGGTTTGGTTGGTTGCCTCCTCAATAAGAAAAGCACCATCATAAAAACGGGCGTAATCATAACGTAAACCAGCCAATACACTCCAGGGAGAGGCACCAAATCGCATTTCATCCTGCACATAAACACCCAGCTGGTTCATCTTTCCCAGGTTGAGAATCTTATCGGTTGCTGTAAGATAAATGTCTGCTCCGTCAACTGCCCCACTGCGTAAGTCAATACCAGTAGTTAGCTGATGAGAGCCTCCAATAGTAGTATTGAAGGAGGAAAGAAAACCTGCATCATCACGGATGGACTCAACGTCGTACCTTGAAATTCGCTCATTCCTTATACTCTCTCTTATGTTTTGATAATTTTCTCGCTGTCCAAACAGCGTGATGTTCAGGTGGCTGTTCTGATTAAACTGTCCCCTGTAAACAAGTCGGCCATTAAGGCCCGTGTATTCGTTATAGGCTCCATCGGGTGCAGCAAAATCATCGTTCTCAAATCCATAACCACTGTACCTGGAGCCGGTTCCCCGCTGACCCAGATAGTAGGAAGTGGCAAATTCAATCATTTGCTTTGGAGAAAGGAAATAACCAATCCTGCCACTATATTGATATTCATCCAGGAAAGATGCGACAGAATATTCATCAACTTCATCGGCGTAGGCAGAAATATAACCATTGCTATTCCTGTAGCGTCCATTAATGCCCCAGAACAGGTCATTCACCCTCCCTGAAACGGATGCCTGTGTATTTGCCGTTTCAAAGGTCCCGATGCTTTGGCTTAATGAACCCTGAACCTTTTGATTGGGTGTGGGGGTAATGAGATTAATAACCCCTCCCATGGCATTACCTCCATGTATGCTCGATCCGGGCCCCTTTACCACTTCAATCCGGGCTATGTCACCCGCGTGAATAGCATTCCAGTTTACACTTCCACCATCACTCTTGTTTACCGGAACCCCATCAATCATTACCAGGGTGCGGCCGGCTTCGCCACCCATACCCCTTAGGGAAACGGTTGAAGAACCCAAAAATGAAGCACCCCGGCTTACAGATACTCCAGGTATTGCCCTTAGATAGTCATCGGCTGAAAGAGCAGGCATGCTCTCTATCTTCTCTGCACCTAGTATATTAACGCGAACAGGTACATCATATACATCACGACGAGAACGTGTAGCTGTTACTACAACAGCCCTCAACTTGCGAATCTCAGGGTCAAGGGTGTCTGCTTCAGTTTTCTCCTGTTCTTTATAGCTGCTTTTTGCATGGGTTACAAAACCGCTAGCAAGAAATAATAGCAATACCCCCGAAACAATTAGTGTTTTCATTCCGGATAAATTTACTTTAAAATTTTCGATAGGTGTTTTTTGCATAACGGTAGCCAAAATAATTTGAATGTTTTAAATAATATGGATAATAAACAAGCTTTTATAAACTTTTCATGATTATAAGGCGATACCCGTTATGCGTTTTTTACATATCGGGTAGTAAAAAAATATCAATCAGAAAATTCTTTCAAATCGTCAACCATTTTATTAAATAACTTCTGGATATCGGGTTCAATCTGGCTGTATAATTTATCAAAGAACTCAACAATTTTTTCTCCTTTTGCCGTGAGTACGGTTTGTCCGCCCTTCTCTCCTCCCCTGCTTTTCTCTATGAGTTTAAAGCCCAGTTTTTTCTCTATAGTCTTTAAATTCTCCCAGGTCTGGCGGTATGTATATCCCATCTCGTCCACAGCTGCTTTCAACGAACCGGTTTCTTTTATGGCCTTGAGCAGCTTCCACTTTCCTTCACCCAGAACACTGATTTCCTGATCGGTTTCAATCCAGAATTTATAGTTAAGCTTCAACATATTCTTGTACCAACTGAGCAAATTACACTGCAATATTAATTTAAAAAACGATACAAAATTATTCACACCAGGAGAAATCCTCAATCCAAAAAACATATAGACCTGAAATACTGAACATTACATTTTGTCGAATAAGGTAGTTTAAAATCATTATAAATAACATGCGTGCAATGGTCATGACTAAAATTAATTGCAATTTTGCGATATGTAATTTTTGCAAGTCGAACCCATATCCTTATTCCTCATGAAACAAAAACCCTTACTATTGATTTTGGCGATAATTCTTTTTAACGCCTGCAACCTGCTCCCTGAGTCAATGGCAGATGCCATAAGCGGTGCAAGTAAAAGAATGGCAACCGAAGGAAACAGCCTGTTCCACCAAACCGATCTGATTAGTCTAACTCCCGGTAGTCTTCAAATAGAAGGAGAGGTAAAATCGCCGGGAATGGTAGATCTTGACATGCATTATAAGCGCGAAGTATTTATAAAAGAATCAACCTATACCGCCGGGAATGGCATAGATTTTAAAGGGGCTTACCGATACAAAGGATATTCTTTGTTTGATTTGTTACATCCATTCAATCATGAGAAAAAAAATGCAGAGATCTTCCCTCCTGCCATTGATCTTTACATCGTAATTGAAAATGACAAAGATGAATCTGTGGTATTCAGCTGGTCAGAAATCTTTCATACCAACATCCCTCACCAGATTATTATTGCTACCGAAGCGGCCCCCATTGTTCCCTATAAGAAAGAGGTAGATTACCAAATGGGAAACCAGTGGAAAGTGGTGGCAGCCAATGATTTGTTTTCTAATCGCATGCTTGATAATCCGGTAAAAATAAGCATTCGTTCATTTGGTAGGAAAGACTATACCATAAACCGGGATTACGATCCTATGCACAGCCCCTCCATAGAAGTATTTATGCAGGACCAACTGCTGACAAGCCTGCATCCGGAAGAATCTCCGGACGATTACACACGCTATTATTCAAGTTTTTATGGTATGGGTATGGGATATCATGAAGCGGAGTTTTTCCAGGGCCCACTATTGCATAAGAAACTGCAAAACCATCTGGATATGTTTGATCCGGGTTGGAACCGCCATGGCCTGGCATGCTTTGCATCAGTGGATGGCTACCGCAGCATCTACAGTTTTAGTGAATTATTTAACCGCACCGACCAGGTATTTCCTATCCTGGCTGTACCCGATAACCCTATGGAAGGTGGCCATTACAGGATATTTCATCCTGCAGAATTTTACGCCGACCGTTCGGTTAAATCGGTAAAGGAAATTTATTTTTTCAGGGAGTAATGGCTCACAGCATCCTTATATCGTTGCTTCAATATTCTGAGAAGATAATATGACCCAATCTTTTCCGCGACCGTTCCATATCAAGTCCGTATTTAAACCGTATTTAAACCGTATTTTTACGGTTTAAATACGGTTTATCTCTGGACTTGGTTCAGGGATGAAACAGTAATGAAGCGATGGTAAGTATTACAAGATTAAGGCTGCGGGCCAGCAGATTCCCCGGAAGGAATGGGAACTATTCGTTTCATTCCCAAAAAACAATGCCGGCATTCACTGCTACAGTTGGGCAGGAATGCCGGCATTAATAACTTATTAAATCTGCTCTAAGGGAATCAAAAGCCAAAGACTATTCCCTGGGCCAGGGGCAATTCATCTCCATAGTTGATGGTATTGGTTTGGCGCCGCATATAGCTTTTCCAGGAATCGGAGCCCGATTCACGGCCGCCACCGGTATCTTTTTCACCACCAAAAGCACCGCCTATCTCTGCTCCCGAAGTGCCGATGTTTACATTGGCAATGCCACAATCGGATCCTGATTCAGAGAGGAAGAGTTCGGCCTCACGGATGTTTTCCGTAAAGATGGAAGAAGATAATCCCTGGGGAACGTCATTATTGAGGGCAATGGCTTCTTCTATGGTTTTATATTTAATAACGTACAGGATGGGCGCAAAGGTTTCTTCCTGCACGATGTTGTAATCGTTTTTTGCTGCTACCAGGGCAGGGACAACATAATGACAATATTCTGTGTTTTCGCAGTTGTAGGAGGTGCCTCCAAAAATCACTTCGCCTCCCTCCTCTTTAACTTTTTTAATGGCATGCAGAAAATCATTCACGGCATCCTGGCTGATGAGTGGTCCAACCAGGGTTTCTTTTTTCAAAGGATTCCCGATTTTCTCAGATACACTTTGGTAGGCAATCTTAAGCTTTTCAACCACCTGGTCGTATATGCTTTCGTGAACGATAATCCGGCGCGTAGAGGTACATCTTTGTCCTGCCGTGCCAACGGCTCCGAACACAACCGATTTGATTGCCATCTCCATATTTGCACTGGGTGCAATAATGACAGCATTGTTGCCACCCAACTCCAGGATGGCGCGGCCCAGACGGGCACCAATGATGCCGGCAAGTCTCTTACCCACCGCAGTAGAACCGGTAATGGAAAACAAGGGGATTCTCCTGTCGGCTACAAAGTTGTCGCCCAGTACCGATGAACCGGCTATAATAAGGTTGAAGACACCTTCAGGCACTTCATTTCTTTTGAGCACATCGGATATAATATTTTGGGTAGCAATGGCCGTAAGGGGTGTTTTAGAGCTGGGTTTCCAGATCACCACATCGCCACAAACAGCCGCAATCATGGCATTCCATGCCCATACGGCTACGGGGAAATTGAAGGAAGTAATTAAGCCTACAATCCCCAGGGGCTGGTATTGATCGTACATGCGATGGCGGGTGCGCTCCGAATGCATGGTAAATCCGTTGAGCAGGCGACTCTGCCCCACGGCAAAATCACAAATGTCAATCATCTCCTGCACTTCACCCAAACCTTCCTGATAGATCTTGCCCATTTCCCACGACACCAGATATCCAAGATCGTCCTTATACTCACGCAGTGCATTACCTATTTGCCTGACCACTTCTCCTCGTTTAGGAGCAGGTATATCTCTCCAGATTTTAAAAGCAGAATCGGCTTTCTTTACGATGGCTTCGTAATCATCCAGGTTAGCACTTTGTACCTTCGCGATGAGCTTATTATCAAGGGGTGAAATGGATGAGTTCTCCTTTCCTGAGGTATCATACCATTCACTCCCTGTAGATGCTCCCTTATTGATTTCATTAATATGTAATCGTTTCAATACATTTTCCATACGTTAGATTTATTGGTGAAGGAATATTTTGTTAAATTACTAACTAAATACACCTGTTATTGTTTATTTTAAAACAAATAAATAATGGGTGTGTCCAAAAAAAAACCGGGAGAATCTCCCGGTTTTCTCTTTTTAATAAATCATCGACTCAGAAAATCGCGAAGCACATAATGGAGAATTCCTCCATGCTCATAGTATTTCACTTCTATAAGGGAATCAATCCTGGCGGTAACTTTAAATTGGGTTATTTTGCCGCCCGAAGACTGAGCAATTACATCGAGTGTTTTTAGCGGGAACAAACCCTCTGAAATGCCTTTTATGGAGAATTTCTCAGTACCCGTTAAATTCAATACTTCGGCCGACTCACCGGGCAAATACTGTAGGGGCAGCACCCCCATGCCAATAAGATTGCTTCGGTGGATGCGCTCATAGCTTTCAGCAATCACGGCTTTAATACCCAGCAGGTTGGTTCCTTTGGCGGCCCAGTCGCGACTCGAGCCACTGCCATATTCCTTTCCGGCCAGTATTACCAGAGGCGTATTATCGGCCTTATATTGCATGGCGGCTTCGTATACGCTGGTATGAATAGC
>JBEPXC010000160.1:3006-8251 GCA_041642035.1 Sphingobacteriia bacterium | reverse complement strand
GTGGGCCGTTCTGCTCCCGCAGAATTCCACCATCTTGATTACAGCATGCAGAACTTTAATATTACCGATGTTCTGCTTCTCGGCGCACTATATACAGTGTAGGATTGCAGGCTTCAAAACTATCCACCGAGATGAAAGCTGAGTGTGGTAGACAGGTTAAATTAATCACATAGCCCTGCGTTGAATATATACGATGTTGTGCAGCCTAGTTATTCACTGTCGATAGATAAGACCTTCGCAAGTCCAATCCTTATTTCATCCATAATGGTTTCGGAAACTGTCCCTATTTGCCTTATAAATCTCTCCTGGGAGACTGACCGGACTTGAAAACTGTCCGCCGCAGAAATCTTTGTTAATCCAGTCTCTTTGTCAGGCTCCAATTTTGTCATCCAGGGAGCTGTTTTGTATATATCTTTCCAGTCTGTAATCGGCACTATGATTTTCAACGGTAACTTTCCCAATGCATTGTCGTTCACTATTATCGCTGGTCTTGTCTTTTTAATCTCGGCTCCCATGGTCGGGTCAAGATTTATCAGCCAGATTTCACCTTGTTTCATAGAAGTTTTCGAAGTCAAGGTTAGTAAATGCGGTCAGTTCTTTGTCTGAAAGATAGTCTTCATATAATTCGTCCACTGCTTTTTTCATCTGGTCTTCTTCTTCCTGCTTACGTATCAGGTGCATTGAACGCTCAATCACATAAATCCGCTTTCTGACAGGAAGTTTCTGTATTTCCTTTATGAGTTCCTTAGTTTTCATAGCCTCAATCATTTAATGTCGAAAGATACGAATTTATGGTCATAATATTATCTTTTATTTCTTGCTTATCAACGGTTGAAATTGGCGTTTACTATGCTGCACAACGGTTCCATATCCCCAATTGCGCTAATATTCTATTATAAATATATATGTGTATTGTGCTTAATATTTTATTCAGGGTATGGTTGTTATATCTATTTTTTAATACCTTCCCCTGAGCTCCCGCATACACAATATTACTTAATTTTTTTAAATAATGCGATAGTTTTGTTTATGTCTGTCGTTTATGTCGTGTTTTTGCCAGGCATACCGCTGATGATGCAGGAAGGCTTCTTAGGCCCTTTCCCGGCTAAGAGCCCTGATGCGGTTTTTCTTTATCCGTTTGATTTTCAAAACTTAATTGATAGTGCAAGTTATTATTTCCTACTGATAAAAGCCGTGTATTTTGCTGCGATGGTTTTCAACATAATTTTACCCCCCATCCATGCGCCTACATGAAAGAAAAAAACTATATTCGCTTCACAAAACATAATTTCATTTAATATCTCTATATTTTATGATCGAGCTCATCACCCAAATCCAGGATAAAGACAATCGCCAAAGAGCCATTGCCCGTTTTAAAGAAAAGGGAATCATACTTCCTACTTTTGCACAGATGCGTCATCCTGAGCTTATCCCTCAGGAGATCAGGGATAAACTCCGCAACATAGGGCTGTGGGACCTGGATCCCCTGAACCTGTTTCGCATCACATGGAAAAACGAGCCCGTGGAGAAAGGCGGCGGCTTTGGTAAGGTCAACTACATAGAATTGCCTTCGGCTATTACGGGTGTAAAAGCCCGCATCATCCTGATGGTGGGGAAATGGTTCCCTACCGGGGCTCACAAGGTAGGGGCGGCATACGGTTGCCTCGCTCCACGCATCATCAGCGGGCAGTTTGACCCTACGCGACACAAGGCGGTATGGCCCTCTACGGGTAATTACTGCCGTGGGGGTGCTTTCGATTCCTACCTGATGGGCTGCGAATCGGTGGCCATCCTGCCCGAAGAGATGAGCCGTGAACGCTTTGAATGGCTCAAAGAAATCGGTGCCGAGATCTTTGCCACTCCTGGCTGCGAATCTAACGTAAAGGAAATCTACGATAAATGCTGGGAGCTGCGCCGCACCCAGCCCGACTATGTCATCCTCAACCAGTTTGATGAATTTGGTAACCCCGTATGGCACTACCAGGTAACCGGCCCGGCGCTGGAAGAGATATACGGATATGAAAAAACGGGCAAATCCAACCTGGCCGCCTACATCTCCAATACCGGATCGGCAGGTACCATTGCCGCGGGCGACTACCTGCGCACCAAATTTCCCGCCATTAAGGTGGTGGCTTCGGAAGCACTCCAATGCCCTACCCTGCTCAACAATGGCTTTGGCGGTCACCGCATAGAAGGCATTGGCGACAAACATATTCCATGGGTACATAATGTGCGCAATACCGACCTGGTCACTGCCATCGACGATGAAGACTGCATGCGCATCATGCGTCTGTTTAATGAACCCGAGGGACGAAAATTCCTGAAAGAATCAGGGGTAGACCCACAGCTTGCCGACAACCTTCAGCTGTTGGGCATATCGGCCATTGCCAATATGCTGGCCGCCATCAAGACGGCACGGTATTTTGAGTACACCCAGGACGACATCATCCTGAGCATTGCCACCGATGCCATGGAGCTGTACCAGTCGCGAATGGAGGAGCAACAAAAGGAAAAAGGTTATTACAGCAGCTTTCAGGCTGCACTCGACCATGAAAGATGCATCGCAGGCCAGAAAAGCGACAACCTCAAAGAGTTGAATTACCAGGACCGCAAAGCCATACACAACCTTAAATATTTCACCTGGGTAGAACAGCAACAAAAAGATATTGCCGATCTGAACCGTTTGTGGTATGACCGCGAAGTGTGGCCCGACCTGTTCAACCAGGCCAGCCGCTGGGATGAAATGATTGAAGAATTTAATGCAGAGGTTAACCGGGCTGCTGTCTATTAACCTCTTGTCCAAAACATATTTTAGCACAGACCCTCCAAAAAACCAGAGTCTGCAACGATTTATTATCCATATAGTGGCAGGAATGCCTGCAAAAAACCTGTTATTATGTCTACATCCTTCACCCTCAGTTGCATTCACTGCAAACAAAGCTTTGCACCAGGCCGGTTTGCATATTTATGTCCGGATTGCAAAAAAAAACAAACACCCGGCACTCCTCCCCTGGGCGTGCTGAAAACATTTTATCCTTACACAGAAATCATTACACGTTACAAACCACAGGGACTTTTTAAGCAGTTACAGAAAAATCACTTCCTGGATATCCTCCCCATCGAAAAGGCAGAAAGCCTGGGTCCCTTAAAAGTAGGCAGCACCCCTCTTTATCGTTTCGAAATAGAAGGGCCCGATGAAGAGCCCTTTACCTTTTTGCTAAAGGACGACTCTCAAAACCCCAGCTTTTCTTTTAAGGACAGGGCATCACAGCTGGTTTGTGCCTGGGCGCGTGAGCACGACACCGACACCATCGTGGCAGCCTCAACAGGCAATGCAGGATCATCGCTGGCATGTCTCTGTGCCTCACAGAAACAGCGCGCCGTAATCATTGTGCCCAAAACAGCTCCTCCCGCCAAGCTTATCCAGATCATCATGCATGGAGCATTGCCCGTGCTGGTGGATGGAAATTACGACAATGCATTCGACCTAAGCCTCAGGGCGAGCCAGTACTTTGGCTGGTTCAACCGCAATACCGCCCACAACCCCTTTACCATTGAAGGAAAGAAGACCGTGGCATTGGAAATCTATGATCAGCTAAAGGGAAATCTGCCCTCCCGCATTTTTGTATCCGTGGGCGATGGCGTGATCATCTCAGGGGTATACAAAGGCTTTGAAGATTTGCTCAACCTGGGCATCATCAGGAAAATCCCCGTAATCGTGGCGGTACAATCGGAAAAAAGCGATAACCTGGTTCGCAATATGCAGGGAGTTGATTTTACCATGCAACCTGCCACCACCCTGGCCGACAGCATATCGGTAGATTACCCGCGTAATTTCTACATGGCTCAATCCTATCTTAAGACCTATAAGGGTGAATGGCTCACGGTGAGTGATGAAGAAATCATGAAAGCCTCCTTTTTGCTGGCCCGCGAAACAGGCATCTTTGCCGAGCCGGCTGCCGCTACTGCCATGGCCGGCATGTTGAAATATGCCCAACATCATGTAGCTCATACCGATAACCCCATGCTGGTCTTATCAACCGGCAGCGGCCTGAAGGATATCAAAGCCCCCATGAATCGCATCCGGATCCCTGAGGCCATCATGCCCACCATTGAAGCCCTAAAGGAGTACATCCGAACGGATGTTTGAAGGTGGAAGCTCGAAGCTCGAAGCTCGAAGCTGGAAGCTGGAAGCTCGAAGAAACAGAAGACTTCCCATTCCCTTGTTTAATGGGATAGGCATTGTATAACAAAAGGAAGAAAGAGAAAGGTCTTTATTGTTTAGCAGATACTCTGCACAGCAGTCACCCTTCCCTGCCTGTAGTGACAGGGCTTGACCTGTCTATTTGAGCCCCAGCACTGGAGTCGCGCCGTGCAGACGCGCCTGTACAAGCATTTCGGCTCTAAAATGATCAGAGACATGCCGGAGAGGCATGTCTTTACAGGAACCATGCGTAGTCCCCTACCTGATTTGGTGTAGGTAATCTGTCAGGATACCACTGATAAGGTCTGTGGGACAGGTATCCCTGAGACGCGCCGGGATGCGCGTCTCTACTGCTGCTATCATGACCGATCAATAATTCAGGGACCATGGGGTAAAGACGTGCTTTACGGCACGTCTCTGTTACTACCCGTAAGAAAATAGTAGAGACGCGCATATCGGCGCGTCTAAAAAAACATGTCCTATAATATTTTACGGATAATCAGCCCTACCCTAAATGCCTATCCTCCCAGATGTTTTGGCCGGGCTCGACCGGCCTCAATGCTATAATTAAGCGGATCAGTAGGGACAGGGCTTGACCTGTCTATTTCAGCCCCAGCACTGGAGTCGCGCCGTGCAGGCGCGCCTGTACAAGCATTTGGGCTTTAATATGATCAGAGACATGCCGGAGAGGCATGTCTTTACAGGTACCATGCGCGTAGTACCCTACCTGATTTGGTGTAGGTAATCTGCCAGGATACCACTGATAAGGTCTGTGGGACAGGTATTCCTGAGACGCGCCGATATGCGCGTCTCTACAATATATGTCATTGAGATCAGGGAGACGCGCCGGGATGCGCGTCTCTACTGCTGCTATCATGACCGATCAATAGGGGGCTAAACCATCGGCGCGTCTGAAAAAACATGTTCTATAATATTTTACGGATAATCAGCCCTACCCTAAATGCCTATCCTCCCAGATGTTTTGGCCGGGCTCGACCGGCCTCAATGCTATAATAAAGCAGATCAGTAGGGACAGGGCCT
>JBEPXC010000160.1:0-2906 GCA_041642035.1 Sphingobacteriia bacterium | reverse complement strand
AAAAAACATGTTCTATAATATTTTACGGATAATCAGCCCTACCCTAAATGCCTATCCTCCCAGATGTTTTGGCCGGGCTCGACCGGCCTCAATGCTATAATAAAGCAGATCAGTAGGGACAGGGCCTGACCTGTCCATAGGAGATGAATTATACCACCCCGCTGGGGTGGACCACAGGCAGAAGGACCGGTTGTTCTATCGCTATACCACCCCTACAGGGTGGATTGGATTTGATAATTGACATGTTTTCTTAGGGCCGGGGATGGGTCAAAAACCGACCCCCTATTGCCGTACCATCAACGTATCAAAAGCGTAGTATAAACCTGCAGATACGGTTATGCTACGCTTATGATACGCTTATGATACGCTTATGCTACGGTTTACCCTTCGACTTCGCTCAGGGTCCTTCGCCCCCTCAAGGTTCGGGTAAAAGATGGTTGAGCGGAGCCGAAACGGTGGTTGAGCGGAGCCGAAACCACTCTTCCTGATCATCAAAGCGCTTGCAAAAGGCTGTCGAATAAGAAAAATACAGTAACTTAGCTATTCGGAATAACGTCTCCTTATTGCGGGTCACCAAAAGCACAAGCGATGATACAATTTGAGTTAAACGGAGAAAGAATCGGCTTTACCGGCAATGCCGATGGAAACCTGCTCCGGTTTTTACGTCAGGAGAAGCGATTGACGGCCGCCAAAGACGGCTGTTCGGGGCAGGGTACCTGTGGAGCCTGCCTGGTAGAAATCAACGGGAAGCCACGCCTGGCCTGTAGCACCAAATTAGAAAAACTCGAAGGTGCCGAAATCTATACCCTGGAAGGTATACCCGATAAAATCAAACGCATCATTGCCACCACATACGTAAACCATGGCGCCGTGCAGTGTGGTTTTTGCACCCCCGGCTTTGTTATGCGCACCCATGTATTACTCAAATCAAACCCCAATCCCACCCATCAGGAAATACAAACGGCCTTAAAAGGGCACCTGTGCCGATGTACGGGATATAAAAAAATTGAATCCGCTATTGCTGATGTTGCCATACAACTTAAAGAGAAGAAGGCTCCGGAAGAAATAAGAGCATCGGGCCCTGTAGGCACCTCATCGCCCAAATACCAAGCCCTGGAAGCCGCCATGGGCCAACGCCAATTTGTCAACGACATGCATTTTGAGGGCATGCTCTATGGCGCACTGCATTTCAGTGCTCATCCCAGGGCAAAAATACTGGCTATAGACACCACCGTGGCAAAACAAATGCCGGGTGTCATCAGGGTATTCACCTGGAAAGACATCCCCGGCGACCGCATGGTAGGCCTTATCCACAAGGACTGGCCTGTGATGATTGCCGTAGGTGAGACCACCCATTACATTGGCGATGTGCTGGCTGGCGTGGTTGCCGAAACAGAAGAGCAGGCGCGGGAAGCCGCAGCAGCTATTGAGGTAAAATATGAAGTCCTCCCCCCTGTTACGGATCCTGAAGCCGCCCTATTGAAAGAAAGCCCACAGGTACACAGAAGAAAGTCGAATCTGCTAGAGACCTGTAAGCTTTTTAAAGGTGAGCCAGACAAAGCACTTAAAGCGGCCGATTTTGTCATCAGCGGCACCTATACCACCCAACGCATCGAACATGCTTTTTTGGAAACCGAATCGGCCATTGCCCTGTGGGAAAATGGGGGCATTACCCTGTATTCATGCGGACAAGGTGTTTACGAAGACCGGCGGCAGGTGGCACGCATTATCAATATGCGCGAGAAAAAGGTGCGCGTTATCCTGGTTCCTAATGGAGGAGGCTTTGGAGGGAAAGAGGATCTTACCGTGCAGGGACATGCAGCCCTCTATTCGCGTCATCTGAAAAAACCCGTGAAAGTGACCCTTAATCGTGAAGAGTCTATACGCATGCATCCCAAGCGCCACCCTGTTACCATCAGCATAACCCTGGCCTGCGATGAAAGTGGCGTACTTACAGCCATCAAAATGAGAGCTGTTGGCGATACGGGAGCATACGCTTCGGTAGGTACCAAGGTGATGGAGAGAATTGCCGGACATGCTACCGGTGGCTACTTCATCCCCAACATCGATCTGGAAGCACTCACCGTATATACCAACAACATCCCCTCGGGTGCCATGCGGGGGTTTGGCGCCAACCAGGTTGTTTTTGCCCTCGAGAGCTGTATCGACGACCTATGCAAAATGGGTGAGTTTGATCGTTGGCAGTTTCGTTACGATAATGCTCTCACCGATGGATTGACCACAGCCACCAACGACCACGTCAAAGGAGTGGGTATTATTGCCTGCCTCGAAGCCCTGAAGGGGAAATACTACGAAAATCATTATACCGGTCTGGCCTGTGCTATAAAAAACAGTGGTGTAGGCAATGGCATGAAGGATTCCTCTGAGGTGATCATAGAAATCATTTCAGCAGGAAAAATCATCATTCATCATGGCTGGACAGAAATGGGTCAAGGCGTACATACCATTGCTGCTCAGACCCTGTGTCAGGAAACCGGCATCAGGCCCGAAACCGTAGAGGTGATCGTGGACACCAGTGCCGACATTAAAACAGGCATGACCACCTCATCCAGGGGCACCGTCTTGCTGGGAAATGCCATTATCGATGCCTGTAAGAAACTGAAAAAAGACCTCAAAAAACGCGACCTGTCTCAACTAGCGGGTCGTAAATACAAAGGGTACTGGGAATGTAACTGGACCAGCAAGCCCTCCTCACGCAAAAGAAATGCTGTAACACATTATTCCTATGGATATGCAGCACAGCTGGTAGTGCTGGACAAAAAAGGAAACATCGAGAAAATATATGCCGCCCATGATGCCGGAAAAATATTCAACCCCATCATGTTTGAAGGCCAGATAGAAGGAGCCGTGCACATGGGCCTTGGTTATGCGCTTAGCGAAAATCT
>JBEPXC010000159.1:0-8318 GCA_041642035.1 Sphingobacteriia bacterium | reverse complement strand
AATTTTCGCCCATCCACAATAATTCCCGAATTTGTTTAATCCAAATGAAATTTTTTTTGCCTGCTTTTTACTTGCTCTGCTGATATTATCTTGAATCAAAATTTTCATAGATGTTAACAAGGGTTGGTTAAAAACAAATTGGCAACGCCTTGATTTTATATTCTATTGTTCATTATCTTTATCCTGTTCGCCTGAAGGAATGCTTTATCAGGCATTTACTGTTTCTAATCTATAACGATCAAATTGTCATATTCTTATGGAAAAGACCACCAAAGGTATCAAAAAACAAAACACAAAAACTAATTCAAAAATAATTTCACAAGCAAAAGCTACCGGCAATCCCTCTAAGATCTTTGTAATCGACACCTCCGTCATTCTTTATAACCATGATGCCATCATGAGTTTTGAGGATAATGATGTAGCCTTGCCCATTACCGTGCTCGAGGAACTCGACCAGTTTAAAAAAGGAAATGACACCAAGAACTTCGAAGCCCGTGAATTTACCCGTATTCTGGATCGTTTATCGCAGTCTTCACCCCTTCAGGACTGGGTGGCTCTGGGTAACCCCAAAGGAGGACGAATCAGGGTGGTGATGAATAAACCCAATGGCCTGGATGCCACACAGGTATTTGCAGAGGATAAACCCGATCATCGGATTCTCAATACAGCCCTGTTTCTGACCAAAGAAAACCCCTCAAGACGTGTGGTGCTGGTGTCAAAAGACATCAACCTGCGGCTCAAGGCTAAATCCCTTAATATATACGCCGAGGATTACGAAACCGGTAAAGTGAAAAATGTTGATGAGCTGTATTCGGGTAAAAGTGAAATCCATTTAAAAGACAATACGGTTATTGACCTGCTTTATGAACAAGGTTTTTGCACACCCTCCGACTTAAATCTTTCCCATCTCAGGGCAAATCATTACTTTATAATAAAGAGTAGCAGTGCATCGGTTTTGGCACGCTATAATAGCGTAAAGGATTGCATCGAAAAAATTGACAAGAAAACGGTTCAAAAAATCACTCCCCGTAATGCAGAGCAGGTATTCGCTCTGGATGCCATCTTAAATCCGGAAGTAAAGCTTGTTACCCTGCAAGGTATTGCCGGTACAGGGAAAACACTCCTGGCTCTGGCTGGCGCCCTGGACCAAAGAAATAATTACGACCAGCTTTTTGTGGCCCGACCTATTATTCCTCTTTCCAACAGGGATATTGGATTTTTACCCGGTGATGTAGGCTCCAAAATTGGCCCTTACATGGAACCCTTATACGATAATATCAAATTTATTCATTCGCAATACCGTGAAAAGGACCGGGAGTTTAAAAGCATTACAGAAGCTTTGGAGAATGAACATATTGTAGTATCGCCCCTGGCCTACATCCGAGGCAGAAGCTTATCGAACATTATCTTTATTATTGATGAGGCTCAAAATCTAACTCCACATGAGGTAAAAACCATTATTACCAGAGCTGGCGAAAACACCAAAATGATTTTCACCGGCGATGTATTCCAAATTGACACCCCTTATCTCGATTCGCAAAGCAACGGCTTGTCATACCTAATAGACCGGGTAAAGGGCAACAAGCTCTATGCTCATGTAAGGCTGGAAAAAGGAGAAAGATCAGAATTGGCAAACCTGGCCAATAGCTTGTAAAAACCAGATTCTTATCAAATTACTCCAGCCAGAGGACCGCTGTAACTGTTTGACCAACGGCTTTAAGAGTTAGGGGGTCAATGGCATCCATATCATCCTTAAGGGTATGCCAATGCTCGTAAAACCCATGTGGCGTATCTTCACGTTGATCTATTATATTAATGACCGGAATGTTCCTGATCTCATTAATATAATAATGATCATCTATTACGTACCCGCTGTTTAAGTTGAGGAAATAGTCATTATATCCTTGCCGGTGGGCAATATCCCATACTTTTCTTACAATGCCCGGGGCAAACATCATAGAATACCCTTCATGCCGGAATGTAGCATTACGGGCCCCTACCATATCCAATAAGATTCCAAATTGCGCATTATAATCTATCTTATGCGGACTTCCAGACCAATACTGACTTCCCAGCGCCCAGCTATCCTGATCCGCACCATCAGAAAACCGATGCTGACCATAATCTTCAGCATCCAGAAAGAGTATATCTACCCCTATTTTAGGCGAGGATTGGCTTAGCAAGCGGGCGATTTCCATTAATACGCCAACACCGCTGGCACCATCGTTGGCTCCGTCAATGGGTTGATAATGATTTGCAGGATCAGGATCATGATCTGCCCAGGGACGAGAATCCCAATGAGCACACAATAAGATTCTGTTTTTCTTTTCCGGTTGAAAACTTCCAATGATGTTACGTAAGTTAAGAATGGTTCCATCATAGGCTCGTATTCGTGGGGTTTGAATATAAATGGTGTCAGCAAATCGTCCCATGTTTTGCTCAAGCCAATCACCACATGCCTTATGAGCAGCACTATTGGGAACCCTGGGGCCAAAAGATACCTGCCGCCCGACATAATAATATGCTGAATCAGCATTAAAGTCGGGAATATCCACTACAGCAACATTATTTGTGGCCGTATTTTCTTGTCTTGCTTTGTCCTGTTGCCCGGATTTATCACTCCCTCCGCAGCCTGTAGAGAATAATATGAGTAAGGGTAGGATATTAATAACATTAGTCATCTGTAAATATTTGATTAAAGTGACAGATAAATACTTTAACTCACTTGCTCTTTTTTAAGCAACGCAGAGATTATTGACACGTCACTGTTATGTAATTGTCTTATGCAAACCTAGAAATATTTTATCAATAAATTTTTTATTTATCTTTTTGGTCAGGGCAAATATCATTTATTTTTCATTTTCGCAAAGTTGGGTGATCTATTACTAACTAATCTATTCGTTTTTTTTATACGTATTACAGGATCGCCTGCCCTTATTTTTTTACGTTTCGTATACTTTTGCGTTGAGTAAATATGACTATTTTTCCTTAAAAGGAGTGCATTTCACTATTTCTTGTTAAAAATAGGTGCTTATATTCTGCTTATAAGATAAGACAAACGGTTTGTTTTTCTCTGTACAACCTTATTTATTCTTTGTATAGACACTTTTAATCTTTTAACCAATTTTCGTAGATACCAGAAATAACAAGTCATTTTTATTATTGTGTGTTATTTTTTTGCGGTTTTGTTTGTATTTAATAGGTTTTTATTTGTATTTATTGCTATCTTCGCAAAGTAAAATTATACCCAAAGGAATAGCTAAACACCATTCGGCTTAAAAAGATTCAATAGTTCTACTATGACACAAAAAAATGCATTTTGCCTGGCTGAGGAGGACCCCGTCTCGAAAATGAATCTTATTTACAAGGAGAACCTACTGTTTTATGAGAAAATCTTTTCTTCCCTGAATGCTATAGTTTTTGTTTTCGATGTAAATAATTTGAAAATGTTATGGACTAATGATGCTTTTAAAAAGATTCTGGGGTATAAAAAAAGTAGCCAAAAAATTCCTGAGTCCGTATTAGCAGAGATTTACCATCCCGATGACAGGGATTTTATAAACGAGATGAAAGGTTTTTTTAAGGAGGATAAAAATGGAACTTTTACGGCTATTATTAAATTCAGGGATGTACACAATAAATACATCTGGCTATGCACCGCTTGCAATATATATCGTAAAAACGACTGCGCCGGCATCTACGAGATTGTCGGAGTTAGCATAAGCTTTAGCAACAATATTGCTTTCGACAGAAATCTTACCGCAATTGCCAGAGAAAAAATCAAAGAAAACAATCGTCAAAAAATTAATCAATTATCCCGGCGTGAGCTACAGCTTATCAAACACTTCGCCAAAGGTCAAACCACAAAGAATATTGCTACAGATATAGGTATTAGCTCGCATACGGTTAACAACCACCGCAAAAATATTCTTAAGAAACTGGGATATAACAATATTGCAAGCCTGGTATGCTTTGCCATCGAAAATGGACTTAACTAACATTATACATCTACAATAACATTATTACGTCTTATTCTATGTTACCAAACTTCCATCATCACTTTTCGGCCAATAATCCTAATTATTATGACACCATCTGACGCTATGAAGCTATACCTTTGGCTTCATATTATTGAGCCTGCAGCAAAATAACACGATGCAGCTGTTCAAAAATCCTGCGTAACCCCAAAAATATTTCTGTGAGGGTAGAAATAAAGAAGATCATCCTGGGAAGAACCCCCGAGTCTTTGCTGACTCGGGGGTTTTGGGTTTTAATAGCCTTCTATAGTGCTACCAGATCTTATGAAATCTGCCCTACTGCAGTTTACTGCATTTTATTTACAATCTCTGTTAGTACATGTTTGGGTACAATTCCTGATTGTCTCCAAACTACATTGCCCAATTTAAAAAGAGCAAGGGTTGGGACCCCCTGAATTTGATATCGACGGGCAATCTCAGGATTTTTATCCACATCAATTTTGATTACTTTTACCTTTTCACCAAGTTCTTTGGCAAATTCCTGCAGGATAGGAGCCTGCATCTTACAGGGTTGACACCAGGTGGCGTGAAAATCAACCAGCACGGGTAGATCACTGTTTACAATGTTTTGAAAATTTCCTTGCATACTATTTTATTTTCCGCCACAATACCCAAATTTCATACCAGCTACCTATTTGTCTTCCTTAAAGACAATATGTCATGTTTTTCTTCAGGCAGATTGTTCTCATTAATTATGCTGGTCACATTACCCTATCCCTATATGCAGGCCATCCAAACGACCATACAGTCCAATAGCCGAAACCAGAGCAAATCCTATATCCTGTTTTATTGTCTGCATTTTCTAAGGTATTGTCGGTTTATTTTGAAAGTTAGCTGTATATTTACTATTTTCGTTGCCTTGATTCAACCGATCAACACAGAAAACAAGTCTCCATTGTATCCCCTTGACAGGCACGCAGCGAAGGGATTCGATCCTCAAGGAATTAAATGTTTTTAGTATTAACCACATATATCTTTACTTTCAATGAAAAATACAAGAAGAGAATTCATCAGAACCTCCGCTCTTGGTGCCGCAGGGATTGCGCTCGGCGGGATGGGACTAAAAGCTTCCACCTATCGCAATATCGTGGGCGCAAACGATCGGGTCAATATTGCCATAATCGGCCTGGGGCGAAGACTGTCAGGATACATTGAGCCCATGTCAATGCCCGCAGGCAATGTAAAACTTCTTTACCTGTGTGATGTGATGAAAAGCCAGCGGGATAAAGCCGCCCAGACTTTCGCTCAGCATCTTGACTATAAGCCTCAACTGGAAAATGACCTGCGAAAGGTGCTTGAAGATCCTGACCTGGATGCCATTATCAATGCAACCCCTGATCATTGGCATACCCCAGGAGCTATTATGGGAGTGCAGGCAGGAAAACATGTGTATGTAGAGAAACCCGGCAGTCATAACCCACGCGAAAATGAACTCATTGTTTTGGCCCGCGAAAAATATGGAAAGCTCATACAACTAGGTAATCAACAGCGTTCTGCAGCTACCTCCATTGAAGTTATACGTAAAATCCATAATGGAGAAATCGGCAACCCCTATAAAGCGGTGGCCTTTTATTCCAATGCCAGAGGGCCTGTGGTAAACCCATCCCCAGCCCCAGTACCCCAGGGGCTGGATTGGGAGCTTTACCAGGGTCCGGCACCCCGACACGATTATACCCACAATACCTGGGATTACAACTGGCATTGGTATGGATGGAACTTCGGTACCGCCGAAATGGGAAACAATGCTATACATGAACTCGATATTGCACGATGGGCACTCCAGGTTGATTATCCTGAAAAAGTATCCGTTGACGCCGGCAAGAAGCATTTCTTACAAGATGGCTGGACCATGTACGACACCATGATGGCTACCTATTCTTATCCGGGTGCAAAAACCATACAGTGGGACGGCAAAAGCCGCAATGCCTATTCAACCTATGGCAGCGACCGTGGCACCATCATTTATGGCACCGAGGGTTCGGTTTTTGTTAATCGTGGCGGCTATAAGCTCTTCGACCGTGGTGGAAAACTTGTTAGCGAAGCCACTGAAGGAGGCGCCGAAAGCGGAATAGCCCTGGGTGGCGGTGGAGATATGTCTACAACCCATGTGCTCAACTTTCTCGATGGCATTCGGGGCAAAGATACCCTTCGATCTCCCATTGAACAAATGGTGAAAAGTAATCATCTGTGCCATCTGGCAAATATATCCTACCGCATTAAAAAAGATTTCATAGTCGATCCCATTACGGGTTCGACCCAGGATACAGATGCCCTTAAGCTCTGGTCAAGAGATTATGCTCGCGGCTGGGAACCCAAAGTATAATAGTTTCTATTTATACTGTTACAATTATTTCTCAGACCCTAAAGCACAAATCTTTAGGGTCTGTATAAACCTAATTAAGTTAACGATGAAGCAATTTTTAACAACACTCTTTTTTCTTCCGATCATCATGTTCTCATCCTGCACCAACAATAACGTTCCCACATCCTTTACCGGTGAAGAAAACGAAGTAAAGCTTATCACCCTCGATCCGGGACATTTTCATGCTGCCCTGGTTCAGAAGCAAATGTATCCTCAGGTAAACCCTAAGGTGTATGTATACTCTCCCGGGGGCGAAGATCTTGAAATGCACCTCAACCGGATCGAAAATTTTAACCATAGAGAAGAAAATCCTACGCAATGGGAAACATATGTTTACAAGGGTGAGGATTACCTGGATGAAATGCTCACGCAGAAAAACGGAAATGTAGTCGTCATTGCCGGCAACAACAGCATGAAGGCCAACTACATCTACCAATCTGTAAGGGCAGGTTTACATGTATTATCGGATAAACCTATGGCCATCAACACCGAAAGCTTTACCCTTTTACAAGAGGCTTTTCAGGTAGCAGAAGAAAAAAATGTTCTGTTGTACGACATCATGACCGAACGCTATGACATTACCAGCAGGCTTCAGCGCGAGATTGCCCAAATCGCGCAAATTTTCGGGGAACTGCAAACAGGCACCCCTGAAAACCCGGCAGTGGTAAAGGAAAGTGTACACCATTTCTTCAAATATGTATCGGGTAATGTACTGCAAAGACCACCCTGGTATTTTGATGTAGCACAACAGGGGGAAGGTATTGTTGATGTAACTACCCACCTGGTCGACCTGGTACAATGGATTTGCTTCCCGGATCAAATCATTAATTATGCTTCCGATATCGATGTATATGATGCCATACGCAATCCTACCCAGATAACCCGGGAACAATTCATGAAGGTAACAGGAATGGACCATATCCCGCAATATCTTGGCCACAGTGAGGACTCCCTGCTGTATATTTATGCCAATGGCGAAATAAATTACAGCATCAACAATGTACACACCCGTGTTTCTGTGCTCTGGAATTATGCAGCGCCTGAAGGTGGAGGAGACACCCACTTTTCTGTAATGAAAGGGTCTAAATCCAACCTGATCATCAGGCAGGGCAGTGAACAAAATTTCTTACCCATGCTGTATATTGTACCTGCAGAGGGTCAGAATACCGAACAATGGAACACTGAGGTGGCTGAGGCATTTATCGCCATTACGGAAATGTTCCCTCAGATTACCCTTACAGCAACATCCGAAGGATTTGTCGTTGATATTCCGGTAGAATATCGTATTGGTCATGAAGCCCATTTTGCGAAGGTGACAGAAAAATACCTGCAGTTTTTGGTGGATGGGAAATTACCCGTATGGGAAAAACCCAACATGCTTTCTAAGTATTATACCACTACCAAAGCATGGGAAATTGCTAATGGCCAATCCAATTAAATAAATACCTGCTGCAAATTGCCAGGCACACACCTCTATACAAGCGACCATAAACCAGCATGAAAGTATACCAATACAACTCCTACGCCATGGGCACCAGATTTAATCTGGTGATCCCAGGGCTGGATGATGCTGAAGGTCATGAAATAGGGTCAGGAGTAAGCAAAATACTCAGCAGCGAAGAAAATCGCTTAAGCCGTTACAGGGAGGAATCTGAAATATCCCTGTTGAATCAAATGGCCTTTAATGAAGACGTACTCGTTTCTGAGGAGATGCAGCAAATACTTGATGCCTGCGATTATTACCATAAGGCCACCCTGGGTGCCTTCGACCCTGCATTGCCTGCTCTTACAAGCTCTCCTGAACAACCCGGCCCTACCGCACCACAAACAATAGAAAAAGCCTACCCGGGATGGAGCAGTATTCGTAGAGAAAACAACAGTATACGATACCTGCGGCCTGATACCGGAATCGACCTGGG
>JBEPXC010000158.1:0-8349 GCA_041642035.1 Sphingobacteriia bacterium | reverse complement strand
ACAGGGTTATTCTTCCTGCTTCTTCACATCTCAAGAGCTACTTCCTATCTGTCTGATGACCCAAGGAGTTGCATCAACTGCCATGTAATGTATCCTCAATATGCATCATGGGCCAAAGGCAGTCACGGCGATGTAGCCACCTGTTCGGGCTGCCATGTGCCGCAGGATAATTTTTTCAGGCAATATTATTTTAAAGCATCAGATGGTTTGCGCCATGCCACCTATTTTACCATGCGCTGGGAACCTCAAACCATACAAATAAAAGAGGCTGGTGTTAACGTAGTGCAGGAGAATTGCATCCGTTGCCATCAGGATTTAGTGGAAATGGTGAGTCTGGTAGAGGTAAGTGGTGAGATGGCAAGAAAAGAAGAAGGTAAACTGTGCTGGGATTGCCACGAAGAAACACCCCATGGCACCGTAAGAAGCCTCTCAGCAGCACCACATGCACTGGTTGATCGATTGCCCTCCATCATGCCTGAGTGGCTGAACCGTTTCGTCAGCAATGGCGATGATAACTCCACCCTTACTCAGGATCCCATTCAATAATACCTGAAAAAGAAAAGAAGCATCATATCAAAAAACAAGTACTATATGAAAACTATCAGAGAGCTCACCTCAAAACACCCATGGTTAAACTGGGTAATTTTCTTTGCAACTGTAATTTTAGTATTCCTTTTGGGAATACTGGCATCGTCCATTGTTGAAAGGCGCAGCGAGGCGCAATTGTATTTTCAGATGGTAAATCCTATCCCTGAGTGGGAACCCGACAACAGCGTATGGGGAGAAAACTTCCCTCGACAATATGAAACCTACAAGCAAACTCTTGACACTACTTTCGAGAGTAAATATGCCGGCTATGCCATGATCGATTATCTGGAAAAATATCCTGAAATGGTGGTCATGTGGGCAGGATATCCCTTCTCCAGAGATTATAATCAGGGAAGAGGACACTATTATTCAATCGATGATATCAATCGCACCCTGCGCACCACAGGCCCTATGCCAGCTACCTGCTGGACCTGTAAAAGCACAGATGTTCCCCGCCTTATGGATGAAATGGGTGTTGCTGAATTCTATGCCAGCCCCTGGAAAGATCTGGGTCACGAAGTTACCAACCCTATAGGTTGTCAGGATTGTCATGACCCTGAAACTATGAACCTGCGCATCACACGTCCGGCACTGGCAGAAGCTTTCGAACGCAGAGGGGTAAATATTGAAGAGGCCACCCATCAGGAAATGAGGTCATTGGTTTGTGCCCAATGCCACGTGGAATATTACTTCGGAAAGGAAAGCTACCTGGCATTTCCTTGGGATGAGGGTTTCAGTGCTGATGATATGGAAGAGTATTATGACAACATCAACCATGTCGACTGGACACATTCCTTGAGTAAAGCTCCCATGTTAAAAGGCCAACACCCCGATTATGAACTATACATGACAGGTATACATGCCAAAAGAGGGGTTTCCTGTGCCGACTGCCACATGCCTTACCAGCGTGAGGGCGGAATTAAATTTACCAACCACCATATTGGTAGCCCTCTGGATAATGTCGAAGCTACCTGCCAGGTGTGTCATCGTGAAAGTGAAGAGACCCTCATAGCAGATGTATATGAACGCCAGGATAAAGTATCCGAACTGCGACGTATTGTAGAAAAGAATCTGGCTCAAGTGCATATAGAAGCAAAAACAGCATGGGATGCCGGAGCAACTGAAGAAGACATGGCTGAAGTATTAACCCTGATACGACATGCACAATGGCGATGGGACTGGGTGGCAGCAGCAAACGGATATGGCATTCATTCTCCCAATGAAGCCCTGAGGGTATTGGCCACTTCTATCCAAAAGAGTCAGGAAGCAAGGGTTATACTGGCTGGCGTCTTTGCCAAATTCAACCTGTCTTTCCCCATCGATATGCCGGATATCTCCACCAAGGAGCAGGCCCAGCAATATATTGAAATTGATATGGAACGTCAGCGTGAATTGAAAGAACAGTTTATGAGAGATGTTGTTCCGGGTTGGGTAAAACCTGAAGAAAATTAGAATAAAAATAGCCCTGGTTGGGGCAAACCTTTGTTGGGGCAACCACATAGGGTTGCCCCTTCTTTTTTTACCTCTCAAAAATCACCAATCGCCCCTTAACATCAACCTTTTTAAATGCCATCTTCTCTTTGATCCAGGAAAAGGTTTCTTCCTGATAAATAAACACATGAGTAGGATCGTTAATGTAATACCATTTGCCAAAATTAATTGCATCATTATAAATATCTGTCATGCAATACAGCCTACCTCCTGATGCCAGTAATTCTTTCAATAATAAAAATTCCTTTTGGGGATCATGGAAATGCTCAATTACTTCGCAGCAGGCTATATAGTTATATTTTCGGGCCAATAAGTCTGGGTAATTGTAAAAAAAGGGGTCATATTGCACAATCTGATAATCACTATCTGAGAGCATTTTCGAAATAACCGGTCCGGTACCTGCCCCAAAGTCAAGCCCTGTATCGGTCGGCTCGTAATCCCGTAGAATAGAATTTACTATAGGGGAAACAAACTTTTGATACCCTTTGTCCTCTACATCATTATTATGGGTGTTGTATCGGTCCTTCTCCTCATCAAAGGTGGGTAATAATGCAGCATCAAGAAAAATACCCTTACACTCAGGGCAGCGATAATACGTTTTTCTCATGTCACGATAGAATTCTTCAGCAAGAGATGAGCATAAGGGGCAGGTATGGGGCATATGCAGATTGTAATAAGTGTTTAATATTTATTTCTGTTGGCAAATGCCACCAACGACAGCATCACCGGGACCTCAACCAGAACCCCCACCACAGTAACCAGGGCAGCGGGCGATTGCAGTCCGAACAGCGCAATTGCCACCGCAACGGCCAGCTCAAAGAAATTGCTGGCACCAATCATGGCTGCCGGGGCGCAAACCGCATATTTCAGCTTCATTTTCTTCCCTCCAAACCAGGCCAGGAAAAAAATAAAATAGGTTTGAATAACCAGCGGTACTGCTGCCAGCAATATAATCAACGGGTTATTTAGAATATTTTGTCCCTGGAAAGCAAAAAGCAACACCAGGGTAACCAAAAGCGCAACAATGCTCACAGGTTTAAGCTTTGGAAGAAAAATATCTTTAAACCATTTGATCCCTTTTGATTTTAACAGGATCCTTTGGGTAATTACCCCTGCCACCAATGGAACCACCACAAATATAACCACGCTGGCCACCAGGGTATCGTAAGGTATAATAACATCTGTAATACCCAGCAACAAACCTACAATAGGAATAAAAGCCACCAGAATAATCAAATCATTAACAGATACCTGTACCAAGGTGTAATTAGGATCTCCATCGCTGAGGTAAGACCACACAAAAACCATCGCTGTACAGGGAGCTGCACCCAAAATGATGGCTCCGGCAATATATTCTCCTGCCAAAGCCGGATCTATCCAGGCAGAATAGAGCTTGTCAAAAAATATCCAGGCGAAAAATGCCATAGTGAAAGGCTTGATGGCCCAGTTGATAATCACCGTCCATATAATCCCCTTTGGTTTTTTACCAACCTGTCTGAGACTTGAGAAATCAATCTGAAGCATCATGGGATAAATCATCAGCCATATCAGAATGGCTACGGGAATATTTACTCTGGCAATTTCCATGCTGCTTATGACCTGGATACCATCGCCCACCAGGTGGCCAATGCCAATACCCACAAGAATGCCCAGGGCTACCCATATGGTGAGATACTTTTCAAAAAAGCCGATGGTCCTTTTCGGCTGGTCAGGAATAACGGTCTTTTTGATTGGATCTGTCATTTTGTTTAGTGTTTGAGGTTTTTTTAGTGGTTAATTTGTTTTTCTGCACCCACGGTGAGAGAGAAAATACCAGTATCACCAGTTATAAAATCATGTAATTCTTTATCGTCGAGGTAGTTCTTTAATATATGAACAGGAATTTCTATGGTGCGTTGCTTATGAACTTTGATATGCATAAATCCTGCTTTGCCTATTACATCAAGGTACTCGTCCATGGGCATTGCCCCTGAAACACAACCCGCATACATTTCTGCATCCTGGCGCAATTTCTCAGGTAAATGGCCTTTAATCACCACATCCGATACACAAAAATGTCCACCGGGTTTAAGCACCCGCATGATATGACCGAAGGCTTTGCTCTTATCGGGCACAAGATTAAGCACACAATTGGATAAAACCACGTCGAAATGGTTGCTTTCTAAAGGCATTTCCTCAATATCGCCGGCCACGAATTCCACATTGCTGAATCCCAGCTTTTGCGCATTGCTGCGTGCCTTGCTCAGCATCTCATTGGAGAAGTCCAGTCCGGTTACCATCCCTGTTTCACCCACAATAGCACGGGCAACAAAGCAGTCGTTACCGGCACCACTGCCCAGATCAAGCACATGCTGCCCTGGTTGCAAACCCGCAAACTCGGTGGGGATACCGCACCCCAGGCCCAGATCGGCATCCTTGTTATACCCTTGCAGGGCTTCATAGTTCTCGCTAAAGATGGTATAATCCGTTCCGCAACAGTCGGATACAGGGCCGCAACAACAGGAGGCAGCAGAATCAGACTGCAGGGCAATCTGGCTGTACTTCTCTTTTACGATGGTTTTAATGTCTTTTTCTTTCATGGTAGTTAGATATGCAAAAACATATAGAGACCTATAGTGTATAGTTCCAAAGATTAAACGAATACTACAATTGAGGTTCTATTTCTTCCTTATAAAAGGTATAAAAACCTTCTTTGATTTCTTCGCGCACCCGAACAAACTCACTCCAGATGTATTCTTCGGTGCCTATTACATGCGATGGGTCATCATAGCCCATATGAAGGCGATTCTTTACCTTACCGACAAAGACAGGGCAATTCTCATTGGCACCACCACAAACCGTAATTACATAGTCCCACTCTTTTCCGAGATATTTCTCTACGGAGTCAGAAGTGTGATGACTGATGTCGATACCAATCTCTTTCATGGCGGCAACAGCCTTTTCATTAAGTTTTCCTGAGGCTTCTGTTCCGGCCGAGCGAACAGTCATTCTTTTGTCGAAAGATTTCATAAAACCGTGAGCCATTTGGCTGCGGCAGGAATTTCCGGTACATAGGATGAGGATTTTCATAGCGTTTGGGGTTTAAAATGTTTAGCGTTTAGAGTTTATGGTTTAGTTTCTTTTCAGCTTTCTTACTTTCAGCTTTCACTTTCAGCTTATTGCTTGTGACTTTCAACCTTCCAGCCTCCAGCTTCGAGCTTCCGGCTAACTATTTAATTTTCAACAAAAATTCTTTTTCACATCAATATCTCCCAGAAAACAATCACAATCCTTGCGCAATGCTTCTATGGCATTTGAATTAAGGCAATAGTTGGTCTTTACCCCTTCTACGGTTCCTTTAATTAGGCCGGCATCCCGTAGCTCTTTAAGATGTTGGTTCACGGTAGTTCGGCTCAAAGGCAGCACGTCGGCAATGTCACCCGTTATGCAGGTCTGTATCTCAGCCAGATATTTTAAGATGGCCAATCTTGCCGGATGAGCTAAGGCCTTGAAGAGTCTGGCTCGATGCTTCAGTATTTCATCAAATTGAGTTTCTTTGGTGTCTGACATGGCAGCTTATACTAGTTTTCTTCGCTAAAATTAATGTAACGCAAAATTACGTTATATTTATCTAATAACGTAATCTTACGTCAAATATTTTCAATATTCTTGGGTAATATTACTACAAAAAGGTTCTTGTTCACGGCCTAACCATTAGGCTAAGGAACCTTTTCATGGGTGGTAAATTATTGATAATTTAGCATACCTAATGCCATGATTAGCTTTTTCTCGTATAACTATACAAATACAATGGATTTTTCACTACAACATACCCTTGAAAGCTATGATATCTTCCTGTTTTATATAGGTTTTATCATATTGGTAGCCACATTATTCCCAAGGTATTTATCCAATTATGTCATGTCGGCTCCTATAGTTTATTTGGTTTTAGCTATAATAGTTTTTAGTTTTCTCGAATTCAGTCCCCTACCCCATCTTTCCGAGAATCCTTATTATGGCAAAAGACTCACAGAATTTGGGGTCATTGTATCTCTCACAGCAGCAGGATTGAAACTCAAACGTCCTTTTGCCTGGGATACCTGGCGGATTTCTTTTCGTTTGCTATTGTTTACCATGCCTCTGACCATTGCTCTGATATTTTTATTTGGCTGGACCATGCTTGGTTTTGCACCTGCTACAGCCATGCTCCTGGGGGCTGTTATAGCCCCTACAGACCCTGTACTTGCATCAGACACCCAGACTACACCCCCCATGGAAGACGATGTTTCGAGCTCACGATTGGCATTAACAACAGAGGCAGGCATGAACGACGGGCTGGCTTTCCCCTTTACCAATATGGCTATAGCTATGGCAACGATAAGTATTTATCCCTCTGACTGGATCATGGACTGGTTGTACATCGATTTATTATACAAGATTATTGTAGGAGCCTTAACGGGCCTTGCTTCAGGATGGCTTCTTGCCAAAATTATTTTTCTCAGGCCCCAGCCCCTTACCCATGAGACTGCTCTTACAATAGGCCTGCTCGCCCTCAGCCTCACCCTCCTGCCCTATGGACTGGCAGAACTGCTAGACTCGTATGGATTTATTGCAGTTTTCTCAGCTGCATGTATGTTTCGACAGCAAGAATCAACACATAGACATCTGACTATTATCCATAATTTTTCCGAAGAGATAGAAAAGATCATGGTAGCAGTACTTTTTACCATTGCAGGCATTTATATCAGCAATGGATTCCTGGACGATTTTCAATGGTATATGATCCCGGCTGCCCTAATTATTATTATTTTGATCCGACCCTTAACGGGATTTATCAGCCTGGCAGGCACCAGAATTTCGAATAAAAGAAAATGGATCATAGCCTTCTACGGTATACGGGGCATCGGCTCTATTTATTATTTAATGTATGCTTTTTACCATGCCGATTTTGAGCAATCCAAAGAGCTACTTGCGCTTGTTGCTGTTGTAATCATCTTTTCTATTTTTATCCACGGGTTGACTGCCCGTCCTGTCATAAAAAAATGGGAACCCTGCTAATCCTCTAACTGTTGTCCCCCTTTAAGATCAGCCCAAAAGAACACGATACTATCATCTACACTTTTCATTTACACTCGATTGCATAAAGACAAAGTTACAATTGCTTCTCTTGTTTACCTCTATCCCTGGGTTTTAGCTGACAGGCACAAGCACCTGTTAAGCGCTCGTTCACATCTATACGCACAGGTAATCCATCTCTTTCCCATTCTATAAAACCACCACTCATACTTGCTGCATGCTTAAATCCTTTGTCGTGCATTTTCAATACATAGTCGCGGCTCTTCAATCCTGAAGAATCAGCCAGAATAAAATATCCTTCAATATCGATTTTTTCAAGGTATTGCTCAAATCTTTCCATAGGAAAGCTAAGAACATTGGGCATATCAAATGCTTTATAATCAGAAAAATCAGTATCGCGTAAATCTATTATAAAAGCACCTTGTTTAATCAATTCGTGGGTTTCGCGTGGCGTAAGTGAAAGTATATTTTTAATCTGTATTCCGTAATTTTTGAATAGGTCGCACATACATTTAATTTTACTGATCTTGATTTTCAATTTTCCATTTTCTCTTTGTAATTACAAATATACAAACTATTTTCAATTGACGTAATTTTACGTCAAAAGCTTTTGTACGACCATCTCCTGAGCAACCCTGTGACTGGTAGTTTAATGATGTAAAGATTATTACAAAGGAGGACAGCCGCTTATTTCCATACCAGTTAACATGATGATACCGATAATACTGTGGATTATTTCACCCCCTTTGATTTTAGCACTGCCTCCAACTCGTCCTGAGCAAAAAAGCCAACATGACGGAAAAATTCCTCCCCGTTTTCATCCAGAAAAACCTGGGTGGGTATGGCCCGGATACCATATTGTTCGCCAAAGGGTTTTCCTTCAGGGGTCCACACATCATGAAATACTACTTCAACCTGATCGCCGTATTTTGTTTCAATAGAATCCATTATAGGCATCATTTGCTGGCAGGGGATGCATCTTACAGATCCCAATTCTATGAAAGTAACGAGAGTTTTATCTTCTACATCAGCCGGAAATGCTGCCTGAGTTATGACTTCATCTGATTGAGGTGCTTTTTGTGTTGAACTGTTTGTACATCCAACATTCAGGACGGTACTAAAAAACACTACAACCATTGCGAATGTATAAACCATTTTATTTCTCATGAGTTAAGCTGTTTATGAGGTTATTATTGAATATAATTTTAATTTTAT
>JBEPXC010000157.1:0-8418 GCA_041642035.1 Sphingobacteriia bacterium | reverse complement strand
GAAGAATTTAAGGAGAATTACTAAATATATTTGCTTTGGGCAAAAAAAAAGAGAGATTGTTTTCTTATCGAAACATTCTCTCTTTTTAATTTTTATTTCTTAACTGCCTGACGCGTAAAACACTTACAGTGTTGTTGCTCACGGTATTGATGAGAGGTGTTATTCAAGCATCAATGCTACCCCAACACAGCCCATGCCTGCACTGATGGCCAGAACGGGCGAAATCTCCATAATGTAACGGGGTTTCTGACCCGTAATCGTTTCCAGCTCTCTGGCGTACCAATCTGCCGTTTCAGGATTCTGTGCATGAAAAATGCTATAGCCCCAGAGTTTGTTTTTACCCATAAATTTCTGCGCATGATGGAGTGTCTTTTTTAAACTTCCCTTGTAGCTGAAAGCCTTATCGTATAAAACAGCCTTCCCTTCCGGGGTAATTGTCACGATGGGTTTTGTGTTGAGCAAATTGCCTATAAATCCTTTTGCCGGACTCACCCTGCCTCCTTTGATAAAGGATTTCAGAGATTTTGCCCCAACAAAGAGTTTGCTTTTGGCAATCCATTCATCAGTGATTTTTTGTACAATCTCCTGGTGCGACATGCCCTGTTCAATTGCTTCTGCTGTGCGCAGGGCAATGAGACCTGCAGCAGCACTGGTTTGCCTGGAGTCGATTACATCAATGGGTTTACCGCTCTCCAGTTGTGTCTTTTCTGCTGCTTTCTTGCTGTGTGACCAGGTGCCGCTCAGAACACCTGAAATGTGCAGCGCAATTACCGATTCGTAATGCGTAGAAAGATAGTTGTAGGTATTGCTGATGTCTTTGATAGAGGGTTGTGAAGAGGTAGGATATACTTCGGAGGTTTCCAATAAGTGGAAAAACTTCTCTTGTGTTATGGTAAGTCTGTCCAGAAACTGACTCTCACCAAAGAAAACATTCAAAGGGATTACGTGTATTTGGTGTTCTTCGATTATATCCTTAGGGATATCGCAGGTAGAATCGATTACAAATGCAATATCATGTTTACGGCGGTGTGCTATCTCATTTTGTTTCACCATGTCGTCCACCTTTTGATATAGGATGGAGCTTACATCAGCAAGATGAGAAAAGACCATCTCCGGTTCATTGGTATGGATATGAATACGCATGCGGTTTTCAGGTCCGGCTATTACCAACGAATCACCCATGTCCTGCAGAAATTCTTTGATCTGAGTCTTTTCTGCTTTTTTTAAAGAAACAAGTGCTTCTGTGCAATACCTGAATTCACTTTCTTCATTTTCTTCCATCACATAAGCTTCCTGCTGTATGGGAGAAGATTTGAAGCTAAGGATTTTTTTTACATTTTCTTTGTGGAAAAGCTGATTTATGCCTTCCAAAAATATTACGAAGCCTTGTGCACCGGCATCTACTACATTATTGCGGGCAAGTACTTTTAGCAACTCAGGGGTGCGTGCCAGTGACTCCTGGGCTTTCACCAGCGATTCGTTCATAAGGTCTTCAAACGATTCGGTGGTGTCTTTGGCGGCATGAATAAACTCGGCCCATTCGCGAAGTACCGTAATAATGGTGCCTTCTACAGGATTTGAAATGGCCTGATAGGCATAATTGACTGCTTTCATAATGGCTTCGGCAAACTCCTGCAGACTTATCTCCTTTTGATCTTCGATTTCATTGCTTAACCCATAGAGAAATTGCGCTATGATGATGCCCGAATTGCCTCGGGCCCCCGTAAGTGCCGCCTCCGCTATGGCTACTGAAGTGCGTTTTATATGGTTGCTGGGAGAGGTATTCTCTACGATGGAGCGAAAAGTTGATGCCAGATTGGTGCCTGTATCGGCATCAGGAACCGGAAAAACATTCATCATGTTGAGCATCTTTTGATTTTCAAATACATTGAATGCCCCCGCCAGGAAACTGTAATACAAACGTTTACCATCTAGTAAGCTCTGCTTACCTACCATTGTTGTTTCATTCATTCTTTTCTTCTTTTATATTTATTACAAATACCCGGATGGTGCATTGCCGGTTATTAGTACTTGTCCAGGCCCGCAAAGGTAAGTGTTTTTTTTATAGGTTATCATTGGCCTTAAACATGAGTTTAATCGTAAAATTGTATAAATATCAGTAAAGGCTTATTGTCGCTTGTCGATGATAAGCCTTTAGAATTGTTTTATTCCTTGTAAGGGATGTGGATTGCTTTCAGGAATTTTTTCTGCTATAAGGGTAAAGATCCGGAAATCTTTGGGGATTGTATTGATGCATGATCTCATAGATAGCATCAAAAACGTCTTCAGCATTGGGGTTGGAGAAGTAATCGCCATCGGAGCTGTATGCCGCACGATGATCCCGGGCGGTTACCGTGCCGGGCTTGGCATCCAGATACAGGTATCCGTTTTGTTGTTCCAGTACTTTTTGCATCATGTATGCCGTTGCCCCTCCGGGTACATCCTCATCGAAAAAGACAATCTTGTTGGTCTTTTTGAGTGATTCTACTATGGTATGTTTTAAATCAAAGGGGAGCAGGGTTTGCACGTCAATTAATTCCACAGCAATACCATATTCTTTGAGCTGATCGGCAGCATCTTCGGCAATGCGTACACATGAACCGTAAGTAACCAGTGTAACATCATTACCCTCACGCAAGACTTCAGGTGTACCCAGGGGGATGGTGTATTCTCCGATGTTATCGGGCATGATTTCTTTCAGGCGGTATCCATTCAGGGGTTCGATGATTAGTGCAGGATCGTCACCCTGCAGAAGCGAGTTGTAAAACCCGGCTGCCTGGGTCATGTTTCTGGGAACCAGTACATATACTCCTCTAATGGAGTTTATGATCATACTCATTGGGCTGCCCGAATGCCAAATGCCCTCCAGGCGGTGGCCACGGGTACTTATGATGACGGGGGCTTTCTGATTGCCCGAGGTACGATAGTGCAGAGTGGCCAGGTCGTCGCTTAGAACATGTAGGGCGTAGATCAGGTAGTCAAAGTATTGTATTTCGGCAATGGGACGCAAACCACGCAGCGCCATTCCTATGGCCTGCCCGATGATGGTGGCTTCACGGATGCCGGTGTCTCCCACACGCAATTCGCCATATTTCTCCTGCATGCCTTCCAGGGTTTGGTTAACCCCTCCAATTTTACCCACATCTTCCCCGAAAATCAGTGCCTGGGGGTATTTACCAAAGATATGATCGTAGTTCTTTACCAAAATCTCCCTTCCATTAACCTTTTTACTGTCTTCTGAATAGGTAGGCTTTACTTCCTTTACGCTCAGGGTGGCTTTGTCTGATTCAGCGTAAAGATGTGAACTGTAAATTTGCTTTTGTTCGTTCAGGGCATTTTCAAGCCATTTGCTCACCTGCATCTTGAGCGATTCTTCGGTGGTGCAGGTATGACAGATAAGTCTTAGTATTTTCTTTGCCGTGCTTACTACATCCTTGCGGATGGGTTCGCCCACGCGTTTTAAATCCTGTATCAGGGTGTCGATTTTATCTACCTTACGACACTGGCATTGCGAAACATTTACCAAATCGATAAAGTCATCGCGCATTTTTCTTATAGGCTTTTGGTAATTGGCCCATGCCGTTTTTTTTGCCTGTTTTACGCGATCCACGGCTTCTTTTTCAATGGAGTCGAGTTGTTCTTCGGAGGCTATATCATTCTCCAGAATCCACAGGCGCATTTGATGAAGGCAGTCATAGTCTTTTTCCCACTGCATTCTTTCTTCATTTTTGTAGCGCTCGTGCGAGCCACTGGTCGAATGTCCCTGGGGTTGGGTTACCTCAGTAATATGAAACAGAACGGGCACATGTTCGCTTCTACAGATCGCAATCCCTTTTCTATAGGTCTGAATCAATCCGGGATAGTTCCATCCTTTCTCGATATAAATTTCAAAACCCTTGTTTTGGTCATCACGTTGAAACCCTTTGAGCGCTTCAGAGATGCTCTTTTTAATGGTTTGATATTCTATGGGTACACTTATGCCATAGCCATCGTCCCATACCGACATGGCCAAAGGCACCTGCATAACCCCGGCAGCATTCATGGTTTCCCAGAAGAGCCCTTCGCTGGTAGAAGAATCGCCTATGGTACCAAAGGCAACTTCGTTGCCCTGGAGGGAAAACTTTTCCTGTATGCTTTTGTCACGATGGTGCTTGTAGATTTTAGAAGCCTGGGCCAATCCCAGGAGTCGTGGCATTTGCCCGGCAGTAGGGGATATGTCGGCGGAGGAGTTTTTTTGTTTGATAACTTCTTTCCAGTTGCCTGCCTTGTCGATACTATGGGTGGCGAAATGGTTGTTCATCATGCGTCCTCCATTAGAAGGATTGGCATTGGGGTCGGTATCGCCGTATAACTGGCTGAATATCTCTTCCAGCGTAGTCATACCGGCAGCCAGCATAAAGGTTTGGTCGCGGTAGTATCCGCTTCTCCAGTCGCCTTCACGAAATACTTTGGCCATGGCAATCTGGGCTACTTCTTTGCCATCGCCCATGATGCCAAATTTAGCCTTGCCTGTGAGGGCTTCCCGGCGACCTAAAATACTTGCCTGGCGACTCTCATGCCCCAGGCGATAATCTGATAATATCTCTTCTGTAGAAATGTTTATGGATGAAGGGGTGTTTTTGGTTTCGACTAAGGACATTTTAAGGGAATATGAATGAGACTTTTTTTTGTAAGGATGTGTTTTGACTACTTACAAAAATAAAGAAATAGTTCAATTGTTCAATATTCTTAAATGTCTTAACTTTTTTTGGTTGTGCCAGCCATGCTTAGTTTTCCAATATCTGCACGGTATCATTCCAGCGCACAGGCATATTTCTTCGCAGGTTTTTATGCACAACAGCTATTTTATCTTCAGGAATACTGAGCTCCAAATGAATCTCCTGGTCGCGCCATCCATCTTCCTTGTTAAAATAAAATACCGGGTCAAGAATAAGCAGAGAGTCTTGTTGTATAAATGCATATTCTATAGCCTGGGCATTATAACTGGCTTGCTGTGGAGTGATTCCTCTTGAATGGCGTGTGACTTCAAGGACTATACTTTCATTGGTAGAGGTTTTTATTCTGAGTCGGGGCTGCCCCATAGCTCTGTTGCCATCCTCCTGCCACATCATGTGCCAGGCCGATGCTTTATGTTGGTTTTGTGGAATCGCCTGTTCGCGGAGCATGGTTTCATTCACCTGGATATACAGATTGGGCCAGGTGGTATCGGAAAGAATATAGTCATGGCTTGAAGAATGCTCTCCCGTAAAATTGCGCACTCCGTTTACAGCCGAAAGGGCAATAGTACCGGCAGCAGCCAGCCAAACAACAAATGTAAATGCCGCAAAGTATTTAGAGGTAGTGTTAACTTCAAACAGCAGTTGTATGCCCACCATAAACATCCAGAATATGGGTACGCCAACCAGTACCAGTAAGGCCACCATGGTTGTCTGTACCCATATTTCGGAGGTCAGTATTGCTGAGAGTATGTCGGGAATAGAAAGTAACCAAACTCCATGGGCCTCAAGGATGCCTAAGGGTATCATGTATGTACCCGAAATTAATCCCAGGAGCAAAGTAAAAGTGATGATAATAAGAAAAACGCCTGCTACTTTCGAAAATGCTTTCAACAAATCAGCGGCCACCCGGGAGCTGTTGTCTACCACCATTTTATTTTTCTCTTTTTTTTTTAAGTGCTGCTTGGTCTCCTCAGAAAACTCCCTGAAATTTTTTTTTAAGTCACTAAGTTCATCCTTAATGCTTTTCTCAATGTTAGAGAGGTTAACCTTGCGTCCTCTCATCTCAAGCTTCTCGGCCGTGGTGCGCGCCTTGGGTACTACAATCCAGAGGATGATATACAGAATGGGTCCAAAGCCATAGACAAATGTCGTTACTACAAAGGCTATTCTGATCCAGATGGGGTCGATGCTGAAATAGGCTCCCAGTCCTCCTGATACCCCGGAGATATATTTGTCGTCTGGATCACGGTACAGGCGTTTGGCTGTCCTTTCTTCATAATATCCCGTATAAGTCTGGCTGCCCGCGGCTTCAGTGGTTTCCTCGAATTGCTCGGGCTCGCCCAATTGCTCTATTACGTCCTTAACGTCGTCTATGGTGATTACCTTTTTCATGGCACTAAGCTTTTCCTGAAGCATTTCTGCTATTCTCCCCTCTATATCCGAGAGAATCTCATCGCGACCGTGTTCCGTTGAAAGCTTCTCCCTGATGCTCGCCAGGTATACATTCAACTTGTCGTATGCGTCTTCGTCAATGTGGAATACTACTCCACTGATATTGGCTGTTACGGTTTTTTTCATGGTTTCTTCTATTTTAGGTATTTCGATTGTAGTAATGGTGGGTTTAAAAGGATATAGTCTTTTCTACTGCTGTCTGTAATTCTTGCCAGGTGCCCCTCAGCTCGTTGAGGAATTCTTCACCCATCAATGTGGTCTTATAATACTTGCGTGGTGGACCACTGGTTGATTCTTCCCAACGATACTCAAGAAGACCATCGTTTTTTAATCTCGTAAGAAGAGGATACAGCGTACCTTCTACCACCAGGAGTTTTGATTCTTTCAATGACTGTATTATATCAGAGGTATAAGCCTCTCTACCGGAGAGCAACGAAAGGATGCAAAACTCTAAAACACCTTTTCGCATTTGGGCTTTTGTATTTTCTACATTCATAGTTCAATTAATTTTAACGCAAAGCTAATAATAAATTTAGTACTATGCAAAGCAAGGTACTAAATTTATGATTTATTTTCATTTTATGCCTTTGTATCCCCTAAAAAGAAGGGGGAAGTACACCTATATGACGGCAAAACGAAAACTTGCTGCCGCAAATGAACTTTCGGCCTGTTGCTGTTGTAATAACTCTGTTGCATAGTGTATATTAATCCTTTGAAATCGTTTGTTATGGAAACCTTGACATTCATTATTGATATAGATGCTTCTGTAGAGTCCATGTACAATACCATGCTCGATAAGGCCAGCTTCCGTTGGTGGACTTCGGTTTTTAATCCGGGCTCACATTATGAAGGATCCTGGGAAAAAGGATCTGAGATATATTTCCTATCTACCCAAGAGGATGGCCGTAAATCGGGAATGATGAGCAGGATAAAGGAGAATAAGCCCAATGAGTTTGTTCGCTCTGACTCTTCTGCTCTCTCCTGATTAAAAGAATCTGGTCATAGGAATGAAAAAAGCCCTGCGAGGACATGTCCAGCAGGGCTTCTCCCTTTATTTGTATTTAAAATCAAGCAAACCAGAGACCTTTGCAGGGTTCACATTGTTGTTTGGGAAAAGAAGAATATGGTTTCCTGGTTGGCATGATTAACTTTACCCATCATCCATCTCAGATAGCCCATCACCTTATTTCATCTCTTTCACGCCATCTTCAAGATGCACATCATAAAAGACAGGGGCATTGCCAAATGCTTTCGTGAACGCCAGGGTGGTTTTTTCTTTAAAGGCTTCTACTGTTGATGACTTCATCAGGTTGATGGTGCAGCCACCAAAGCCGCCACCCATCATACGTGCACCCATCACACCATCAATTTGTTTTGCTGTATCTACCAATAGATCAAGCTCATCACAACTAACGTCATATTTTCTGCTTAGTCCATGATGAGATTCATACAGCAATCTGCCCACTTCCTGCATATCACCTTTTACCAATGCATCGCAGGTTTGTAATACGCGCTCATTTTCTTCGGTAACATATTCGCAACGCAGAAACACCTGTTCACCCAGTATGCCCTGAAAGGGCCATACATCTTCTGATCTTACATCACGAAGACTCTTAACAGCGGGCATTTGCGATGCCAGAATCATTACCCCTTCTTCGCAATCCTGTCGGCGACGGTTGTATTCCGACGATGCCAGGCTATGTTTAACCTGTGTGTCGGCAAGAATGAGCTCGTAACCATCCAATACCAGTGGAAAATACTCAAATTCCAGCGAGCGACAGTCGAGTCTGAAAACATGATCTTTTTTACCAAAAATAGACGAAAACTGATCCATGATACCACAATGCACACCCACATAATTGTGCTCTGCTTTCTGTCCTACTTTGGCCAGGGCGAAGCGGTCCAGGCCTAGTGCAAAGAGCTCATTAAGGGCAAAGGCAAAGGCACTCTCCAATGCTGCTGATGACGAAAGACCCGCACCTGAGGGAATATCTCCTCCAAAAACAGCATGGAAGCTGCCCGGCTTGTGTCCCAGGGTCCTGAGTTCACCAATCACCCCATAGGCATAACGTGCCCATTGTGGCAGCTTAACGTTATCTGCCAGGGTGTTAAATTTTACCGATTGCTGAATGTCGAATGCTGTGATACAAGTTTCAGGGCCTTCTGCCGGGGCAATGGCCAGATATATCTTTTTGTCTATGGCACCGGGCATAACAAAACCGTTGTTGTAATCGGTATGCTCTCCAAT
>JBEPXC010000156.1:0-8521 GCA_041642035.1 Sphingobacteriia bacterium | reverse complement strand
AAAAATCCTGCCTATCGGATAAATATTATGGCGTTGATCATAATAGGGAGTTCTCTCATAAAACCACGACAATATTAAGTTTGGATTATCGGCCATGGATGGGTTTTCATTCATGGCCATTTTCAATTCTTCCATCAGCATAGGATCTTCTGCAATCATATCTCTTGCTATTCTTTCCATTGCATAGCTCTCGAAATACTCAACCCTTTCAAAAATTGAATTAAAAAAGCCCCAATAGGCAAAAGATCCCGGAGCCATAGGCTCCAGGGCATGAATTATCAGTCGGGCCCGAGCCTGTCCCACAGGAATTATGGCAGAACCTTTGGCATAACGACGGATCTCTTTTATGGGATCAACAGTAAAGGTTGCAGTTTGATGTCCTTCTATTGATCTCCCCGATAGCCTTACATCCCTGAAACAATAAGACTCTACTTCAATTTCTTTTTCTTCATCAAGCAATGTCATTTGAACTCCATGAAAGTTCAATCGTTCTATAATATCTTCATACTCTTTTGGAATGATGTATGCATCAGGGATGGAAACTGCGTGGGTTACTTCATGCTGGTTGAATAAAGGTATGTTGAAGGTAACTGGGTTTTCAGAATCATAAATAAACCATTTACCGCCGCTAATACTGCTTCTTTCCACAGTATATTTCACGCCAAGAAAATCAATCATTATAGAGTCCGATGTTCCCTGATATCTCAGTGGAAATTCCTTACTCCTGAATGCTTCTGAAGCAGTATATTCATCCGCTGCCTGTATAATATCTGTTAGTTTATCATCACTATGTAATAGTTTCAGTGTATGTACAATCATCATGTAGGTAGACTCCACCCTTATTTTGTATGGTTTCAGCATATGGGTTTCAAGTAATAGTCCCGGACGATTAACCTGCGAGATGTAGCTGTTTGAATACATAGGATGTCCAACGCCTCTAACCAAACCACTTTGCGGGTCATGCCACGAACGATAAGTAACATAAGGAAAAACAGGAAATCCATCGGCTTTCATTTTTTCTTCTATGACAGGAATATAATCTTCGCTTATCCATGACACCAGGTTTTTGTCACTATCTCCTGAAGTGCTGATTGCATAAGTCATGGGATATTGGTAATCACCCCCGTTGGTAGAGTGGGTATCAATAAAAAAATCGGGTTGCCAACTGTTCCAAAGCTCTAGAAAGGCTCTTATTTCGCGCGTGTCCGCTTTAAGATAATCTCTGTTAAGGTTGAGGTTAAGGGCATTGGTTCTCCATCCCATTTCTTCGGGACCATTTTGATTGATTCGGTTGTAGGGTCCAAAGCGTTCAAGTCCATCTGGGTTGAGAACAGGAATAAATAAAATGGTGATATCATCGAGGACATCAGCAAATTTCCCATGTATAACAATGTCTCTAAATAATAGTAACCCTGCATCTTTGCCCACAGGTTCTCCCGGATGGATTGCAGCCTGTATAAGAATAATTTTGTTGCCGCTCTTTTTAACAGTCTCAGGAGAAAAATTTCCCTTAGCATCAAAAATAAGCACTGGGATTTCCTTGCCTTGATGAGAGTATCCAAATATATGATAATCAACTTTTGTCGATTCATCTGCTAGTTTTTTTGAAAATTCAATCGTTTCATCGTAGCGGGAGGTTTTATTATAGTTGTGCTGCTCGTAATAGGTTTTCCATTCATTTTGAGCATTACCACTCAGAATTGAACCAACAAGCAAAGCAAGAGAAAGAATTAATTGTCGCATGGTTTGTTTTAAAGGGGGATTGTCAGATTAATAAAGAGCAAAATTAAATAAAGCATGTAAACTTTTTCAGGTAAATGATCACAATATGCAAAAAAGAATAAAAAAGCTTCTTTCCCCTAATCTAATTTATTTAGTTTCTTTAGAAGGACTTGTTTCTATGTCGGTTTATTCGTATATTTAAAGCCATAATTATTATTCTTTGCAGCAGAAATACTAAACTAGAAAAGTCATGGAAGATCGATTGATAACCATTGCTACCGACCATTATACCGCAGCTGAGATACTCAAGGCCAGACTTGAAAGCGCTGGAATAGAATGCTACCTAAAACATGTTAACCTTTTGCAGGCTGCGGTTTCAGAAGGTGTACAGGTGCAAATTAAAGAATCGGATGTAGAAAAGGCCATGCGTATTCTAATGGAAATGAAAAGCCTTCAGGAGGAGAAGGAAATTAAAGGCATGAAAGAAATAAGGCGTATCCTTGTGCCTGTCGATTTCTCTGAATTTTCAAAAGCTGCATGCCATTATGCGCTTAAACTTGCTCAAAAATATGGTGCCGACATAAAAATTCTGCATGTTTTTTATGCCCCCATTGTTGACCTGGTGCCCATTACTGATGCCTATTCCATTCAGGTAGATATGGATATCAATCTCCGCGAAATGGAAGAGCAGGCAAAGACAAAACTGATCCATTTTGTAGCTGATATAAGACAAAAAGCCATGGATGACGGGCTGGAGGATATCAAGATAAATTATGCCCTGCAAGAGGGTATTGTAGAAGAGGAAATCGCTACAATGGCTAAAGTCTATAAGCCCGCAATCATCGTCCTGGGGTCAAAAGGAAAAGGGGAGAAGCAGAGTGATATCATTGGTAGTGTTGTATACAGGGTATTGGATAAATCCAAAGTTCCCGTTCTTGCCATCCCTGAAAAAACCAACATAGATAACTTCTCCAATGTGAAGAACATTGTATATGCAACAGATTTTGATGAATCAGATTATGTTGCCATAAGAAGACTTATAAACATCGTTTCTGCTTTCGATGTTAAAATATATTGCGTTCACATTTCTAAAAATTCCGAAGACAGGTGGGATAAAGTAAAAATGGATAATTTAAAAGAATACTTTCAACAGGTGAATCCTACTGTTAAGGTTGAATGCAGCTTTATAAAGGGAGATAATCCGGTGGCAAACCTTGAATCATTCTGTAAAATTCATGAAATTGATATTATATCCATAAATAATAAGAAAAGAGGATTGTTGCAGCGAATGTTTAACCCCGGAATCACTAAGAAACTATTACACTCGGGCAATTTACCCCTTCTGCTTTTCCGGGCCTGAATATAAATCATTCTTCATGCTTATACCATTAAAACCGGCTATTCAGCAAACATCCCGCTGAAAGAGGGGTTCTGTTTATATTAGATAATCTTCATGCACTAATGATATGAGAATAAGATTGATCACAACAGTGATGGCGCCATTTAAACTGGTATATGAGGGTTTTAACATCAATCTGTTCAAATATCTCCTGCCACCACTTAATATAGCAAGTATACAACGCTATGAAGGGCAAAACCCGGGAGATATTATTGAAATACACTTTGCCCTGCCTTTTATTACCCATTGGACGGTAATTGTAAAAGAATCGTGGCTATCGCATCGTGAATATGGTTTTATTGATCGTGGACTTCGGGTGCCATTAGGTATTTTATATTGGAAACATACCCATAGGGTGGTAGCCCGCGATAATAAATCAAGCTTTATAATTGATGATATCGAATATGAAACTTCATGGTTGCTGCTCGATTATTTACTATATCTGCCTCTACTAGGAACATTTTATTCCCGCAAATTTCTTTATCAGCAATACTACAAGCAATATGCAGGCAGAATGGAAGAATAATTTTATTGAGGTATAATTACAATGATGGTTTTTTGTAATTTCGAACCTTAATTATTCTTTACCATGCATATTAAGCCTTTATTCCTTCTTTTTTTAATAATCCTCATTTCTCTTTTCTCCTGTCAAAACGCTTATGATGATCATTCTGAATTAACCGTTTTTCGTTATAATGAAGATGGCAATATTACAAGTCTCGATCCTATCTACGCACGAAATCAATCCAATATATGGGCAACATCCCAGTTATTTAACAGTTTGTTGCAATTGGATGAAGAGCTGAATGTTATTCCTTCGCTCGCAAAGGAATGGGAAATATCTCCCGATGGAATGGAATATATCTTTTATTTGCGCAAGGATGTATATTTTCATGACGATGATGCTTTTCTATCAGGTAAAGGACGCAGGGTAGTAGCCGACGATTTTGTATTTAGCTTTTCACGTTTAATTGATCCAGCCTTAAACTCTCCAGGCTCCTGGGTGATGAATCCTGTTGCCCGTAATATTGATGAGAGCCTGAACATAAGTGCGGTATCCGACACCGTGCTAAAGATTGTTTTGAAAGAGGCATTTCCACCTATGCCGGGATTGTTGTGTATGCAGTATTGCTCTGTAGTTCCACGTGAAGGAGTTGAGAAATATGGTGCTGATTTCCGACAAAATCCCCTGGGTACCGGTCCCTTTTGTTTTAAGTACTGGAAGGAAGGTGTGAAACTGGTCTTCAGAAAAAACCCACGCTATTTTGAGTTTGAACATGACTACCGCTTGCCATACCTGGATGCCATCTCCATAAGCTTTATCCAGGATAGGCAAACTGCCTTTCTTGAATTCATCAAAGGAAATCTGGATATATTAACACGCATCGATGCCAGCTACAAAGATGAGTTGCTTACTCCTTATGGTGAACTTCAGCAAAAGCATTCAAAGCAATTCTATAAATTATCCAACCCTTTTCTAAATACCGAATATATAGGCATTCTGTTGAGTAGTCAAAAAAATCAAGCCCTTAGCGGGTTGCAGCAAAAGAATGTACGGCTGGCCATAAATCATGGCTTTGACCGTGAAAAGATGCTTCTTTACCTGAGAAACAATATGGGTACACCAGCTCATGCCGGTTTTGTTCCGGTGGGTATGCCGGGATTTAAATTCAATACCGGAGGGTATGAGTATAATCCTGATAAAGCCCGGGGTTTGCTTGCCCAAGCAGGTTATCCCGGGGGTAGAGGACTGCCGCCCATAGAGCTTTCAACCACCTCCCTGTACATGGATATTGGACAATACCTGCAGCATGAATTATCACGAATTGGCATCTCCATCCAGATCAATGTAATGCCTCCTGCCACCTTGCGTGAAACCATGGCTAAAGCCGAAGCACCACTTTTCCGTGCTTCATGGATTGCCGATTATCCCGATGCAGAAAATTACCTTGCCCTGTTTTATTCTCCTAATAAAACACCCGAGGGACCTAATTACACCCTCTTCAATCATAAGGCATATGACCGTCTTTACGAAGAATCAAAATCAATTGTCAATGATTCAATCCGTTACCAATACTATCAAAGGATGGATAGCATAATAATCGCTGAAGCTCCTGTAATTCCCTTGTTTTATGATCAGGCTGTTCGTTTCCTTCCTCACTATGTCAGCGGACTACAAACAAATCCCCTTAACCATATGCTTCTGAAACGAACAAAGATTGATAGGAAAAAATAAGTCCTTCCTGAAGAGCTTCAGTTACATAAATGGTCTTCTTAATCAATGATGTTTATCTTTAGCCCGTCATAACCTAAGGCTATGCCACGGGGCAATTCCCTGTTGATCTCCTCATGCAGACCCAATTGATGACTGATATGGGTTATATATCCCTTTTCGGGTTTTAAGGACTGAAGTATTTCAATGGCTTCATCAAGGTTGAAATGCGAATGATGCTTTCTCTTTCTTAATCCATTAATTATTATCACTTTGCTTCCTTTCATCTTTTCCAGTTCTTTATCGGCAATTGTGCTGGCATCAGTTAGATAAGAAAAATCACCAATGCGAAAACCCAGCACCGGCAGATCGCCATGCAAAGCCATAATTGGGATAATCTGATCACCATTAAAAACAAATGGTTCTTTGTTGATGATATGCATATTTATTCGGGGAACACCCGGATACTTTTTGGCAGCAAAAGCATAGGAGAAATCTTTTTTGATGGTTTCTGCTGACTGAATATTGGCAAATATCTCCATGGGTTTCTGTAGCACCCAGTTAAATGCTCTAATGTCATCCAAGCCTCCAATGTGATCTTTATGATCATGTGTAATGAGTATAGCATCGATTTTTTTTACTTCTTCGCGTAGCATTTGCTGTCGAAAATCGGGTCCGGCATCTATGGTTATTATATTATTCTCACTTTCGATCAGTACCGATGTCCTCAACCGCTTGTCCTTTGAGTTATTGCTTTTACATACATAGCAATCGCATGCAACAACAGGTACTCCCTGTGATGTTCCTGATCCCAGCATGGTGATGGTCAACTTCATTCGAGATGGTTTTTATTGTTTTAATGCTGTAAATTATAGCATACTAATAAATCAGCAGGCCGGTTTTCTCTTTAAGGACTTGGGTAAGCGAAGTTAAATAAATTCTATCAGGCCTGATCTGTAAAAATATGAGGCCATAGCATAAAATACTATAAGAGCAAATCACAAAAAAATTCCATAGAACAGGAATTATAGTATCACAAAAATCGGTACTTTCGCAAATTGAAAAGGCAATGATTAAAAGTATGCATTAAAAACAAATAAGATATGACTTCAGGTTTTGAGAAAATAAATCCCTATGAAATCAATGAAAATGCATTCAAGCTTATTGGTATGAATTGGATGCTGATTACTGCAGGTAATATCGACGATTATAATATGATGACGGCAAGTTGGGGCAATATAGGTATTTTGTGGAATAAGCCTGTTGTTTCTATTTTTGTGAGGCCACAGCGCTATACCTTTCAATTTCTGGAAAAAAATGATTTTTTCACCCTAAACTTTCTGGATCCCACTCATCGTGGGTTGTTGAATGTTTTGGGTAGCGTGTCGGGACGCGATATGGATAAAATGGCTGTAGATGAGCTAAATGCCTGTGAGACGGAAAATAAAATGGTTTGTTTTAAGCAGGCACGACTGGTGCTGGAATGTAAAAAACTGTACTATACAGATATAGATCCTGCTTATTTCCTGGATAAAACCATTGCAGGCAATTATCCCAACAAAGACTTCCATCGCATGTATTTCGGTGAAGTTATCAATACCCTGGGTAGAAAATAAGGGCATTTATTTATTATATTTGTTTCTGATTAACAGAAAAAAACTTTAACCAGCAATCCCCGTTTTGTGAAAATACTAGAAGAAATTAAAAGTAAATACAGGTATTGGTTTCTGAAACAAACCTTTAAAAAAAACATTCGCGAAAAGAAACTTTTAGGGTATGGGCAGGCAACAAATTTTGGGATTCTTTATGATGCTTCCACTGAAGAAGCATACCGTTTTATAACCCTACTGGTTAAAGATTTGCAACATGATCAGAAGAAAGTTAAAACCCTGGGTTTTGTAAACCACAAAAAAATGCCTCACTATGCATTCCCTAAATTAACGTTTGAATTTTGCAACGCCCAGAATTTCTCTTTAACCCAAAAACCCATTTCACCCAACATAATAGATTTTGCTTCCAATAATTTCGATATTCTCATAGACCTTACCCCCTCAACATTCCATCAGGTTAAATATTTATCTGCTATTTCGGCTTCCACCATGAAAGTAGGAAGATATGTAGAAAAACATGTCGATATATTTGATCTCATGTTGCAGCTGGAGGACGAAGGTCCATTGCAGGAAGCAATAGAGCAAGTATTTCATTATTTAAAGATGATCAACAATGACAGATAAACTTACTGACAATTTCCGGGGTACCGGTGTAGCCATAATAACACCTTTTCATCGTGAAGGCAGTATAGATTTTAAATCCTTTGAAAATCTCATCAATTATCAAATTGAGGGAGGCATCGGATATATTGTTTTTATGGGCACAACAGGTGAATCTGTTACCTTAAATGAAGATGAAAAATCGGCGGTATTATCTTGTGGCATTGAAATAGTCGATAATAGAATACCGATAGTGGTAGGTATTGGTGGAAATAATACCCGGAATGTAGTAAACCAAATCAGAAGCACTGATTTTTCCGGGATATCTGCCATTCTATCAGTAAGCCCCTATTATAATAAACCCCAGCCTAAAGGTATTTATAATCATTATAAGATGATTGCAGGCGAAAGCCCTGTGCCCTTATTAATGTACAATGTACCGGGTCGAACCGGTTCTAATATAGACTCCGAAACTACCCTGAAAATAGCCCACGAGGTACCTAATATTCTGGGTATAAAAGAAGCCTCTGGCTCGCTTGCCCAATGTTCGCGTATTATTCTTAATAAACCCAAGGATTTTTTGGTGATATCGGGTGATGATGCGTTATCTCTTCCTTTTATGGCCATTGGTGGCGATGGAGTGATTTCTGTTATTGCCAATGCTCTGCCCAGAGAGTTCTCAAAAATGATTACTTGTTGTCTGGAAAATGACTTTATACAGGCCCGTGAACTACATTTCAAAATGCTACAGATCATCGAAGCCATTTATGCTGATGGCAGTCCTTCAGGTGTTAAGGCCTTACTTGAAATAAAAGGATTAGCCAAAAATAATTTGCGTCTACCCCTTGCCAAGGTAAACAAGGCAGTCTATAATCTACTTGTTAGTCTAAACGAAAGTTTCTGACTAAAGCATTTTCCTGCAACAGCCTTAAGCCTTTGACTATAAAGGGTTGATTCTTTCCAACATCTTTCATGAAA
>JBEPXC010000155.1:0-8599 GCA_041642035.1 Sphingobacteriia bacterium | reverse complement strand
AATATAGCGTGTTGACTAAGACTCTTGCCGTAAAGATATTGGGGGGATAGGTGCTTGACGGATTTTGTCAGAGGGGTGACAAAAAGACAGTCTGCAGCTTAGAATTCAGTAACCAGTTTTATATTGATAAGTCGCGAAGTAAGATAATTGGGAATAGCAAATAAACTTCCCGAAACATCTTTTATCCATTGATAGCTGATGGTATTGTTTATTTCCAGCAGATTGAAAACTTCAGCCGTTATCCACATGGATTGGATGTGGCGTAAAGGGTTGTTATCGCCAAAACTGCTGGAAACACCTATGAGTTCTTTGGAGAATCCAATATCCACTCTGCGGTATGGGGGCATGTAACTGGCTTTACTCAATTTCTGATAGGATGGTGGTGAAATGGGCATACCACTGCCATAAATGAGCGCGAGGCTTACCTTATAGCTGGGGTTTTTGGGCAAAAAATCCTGAAAGAACAAACTGAAAGCAAATCTTTGATCTGTGGGACGAGGCATATATCCTAGCGATACGCGGTTTCCTTCTGCGTCGACATAATAGGTTCCTTTGATGATTTCCTCCGTTTTCATTAAGGAGAGGCTCGCCCAGGATTCTACTCCGGGAACAAACTCTCCATTTATCTTCATGTCAATTCCTGTACCGTATCCTTTTGCGTCGTTGTTGGCGTAGTATCTAATCCTTACATTATTGAGCTCATAAGGAATCAGGTTGTCGAACTGCTTGTAATAAATCTCGCTGATGTATTTAAAGGGCCTACCCCACAATTGCAGATTATACTCTGCACCCATCACTACCTGGATGCTTTCCTGTGCCTTGATGTCTTTGTTGAGTTGGCCCTGGAAGTCACGTAATTCTTTGTAGAAGGGTTGTTGCTGATACAAGCCTCCTGAAAGCCTTAATACCATTCGTGGGGCCCAGAGGGGTTTATACAGAATAGTGGCACGGGGAGACACCAACCATTGCTGGTTATACGACCAATAGTTTCCTCTTATTCCGGCAGTAAGGATAAATCTGCCATGCGAGCTTTCAAGCTCCCACGAATTTTGCATGAATCCCGATATTCTGCTTGATTGCAGAGTGATGTTGGTTCTTACCGTGTCCTGTAAAAATATTAAATCAGGCGGATTGCGCGGAAGAGCATACCCTGCAGAATCTACCAGTGTCCATTCATTTAAGCGGTCGTAAATATCTTCATACTGATATTTTACGCCCCATTTGAGCTGGTTGTTATCGGTTTCAATCTCGCCTTTATGCTCGATATTCCAAACTATCCCGTTGAGATAATTTCTGGCATGATTATGAAAAGTCCCTGCACCAAGTGGGGTACCTGTAGGTTGTCCAAAATCGGATGAGCCAAATTGGCTATCTACCTTCTCGAGTAGATAGCTTCCCCTGATATCAAAATTCTCATTCTCGTCGGTTTGAAACATCGAAGTGATCAGCTGAAAATGTCTGCCTTGTTCTGGTTCGAAATTAAGTGATAAGGCGCCTAGAGCGGTAAGGAAATGATCACGCTCCTGACCTTCAAAAAATACCGTAAACTGTCTTACTTTTTCAATAGTACCAAATCGTGTTTCTTGTCTTGTGGGTTCAAACAGATATTGATTTCTGGAAAAATTACCCAAAAAATTAATATTCCAGGCAGGGTTAAAGGTATAGCTGATCATGGATTGTACATCGGTAAACTGAGGCTTATAATTCCCCTGAGTGTCCAGAGTGCCCAACAAATACTGGTTGGATTTATGCCTTAAGCCAAAAAGATAGGTGAGTTTTTTATTGAGCGCTACGTCTTCGATATGTAAGGAGCCTTCGAGCAAACTCACTGCAAAGGAACCTGAGAAATCTTCAGGCTTTTTGTAGATAATATCGAGCACCGAAGCCATCTTGTCACCGTATTGTGCATCGAAACCACCAGCAGAAAAAGTAATGGAAGATACCAGATTGGAATTGATAAAGCTTAAGCCCTCTTGTTGGCCTGAGCGAACCAGGAATGGCCGGTATATTTCTATGCCATTAACATAAACCAGGTTCTCATCAAAATTACCCCCTCTTACCGAATATTGAGAAGACAACTCGCTGGTTGAGCTAACTCCGGGCATTGTTTTAATGAGATTCTCCACACTGTTTCCGGGACCCGGGATGATAGCTGAGAGTTGGGGATCTATCTTTATATATTGACTTGAAATGACCTGCTTTTCCGATATTTCTACATCGGGCAGCGTGGTCGAGAGGGGGTTGAGGAAGATGTTTATACTTCTTTTTTCACCTTCTTCCAATTCAAGGAATACCTTTTGCAATTCATATCCCAGGAAAGAAAATTGTAATTCATGCCTTTTATGGGGAGCTATTTTAAGTTGGAAAAAGCCGTCTTTGGTGGTGGTAGTGCCTGTTGAAGTGCCTTGCAGCGCTACACTTACAAACTCCATGGGTTGGTTGTTCTGGTCCTTAACATATCCTTCAACGGTGGCTGTTTGTGCTGCCAGGGTCAACGAAATAATGTTCGAAATCAAAAACAGCAAAAGTTTGAAAGGTCTTTTCACAAATTTGTTTTGAATATTAAATGGTTGTCAATTAAATATTTGCGGCACAAAAATAGCAAATATAATCCTTAAGCAGGCAAATTTTAATCGGAAGAATTTCTACTTGATAACTGTAAAAGCTTGCTGTTATTGCATAGGATGGATAAATTAGTCGTTTCTTTTGAAACGTCCCTCTCGCCAGGCCTTAATAAATCTGGACCATGCAAAGGGATCGAAAATTCGCATGGGGGGCTGTTGCCCTGCATAATACAGTTTCTGACTGTACTGATTGTTCATGTGCTGAAAATTTGAATAGCCATCGAGGGGCATCTTTTCAAATCTTTCGCGCATCTCGGCTCTTTCAAGATTTTTCATGGCCCGGTCAAAATCATCATCCGGAATCTCTGTATTGAGGAAAGCATATCTGAACTGCTCGCGTGTAGGCCAGGGGTAAATAACGGTTTCGGGAAGATTGATGGTGTCGTGCGTCATTAATTGCACGGTAGAGTAACGCGCTGAGGTTAGGGTGTCGGGGACTGCAAAGGTTACATCTTTAAATCCAACAGCCGTTATATAAAGAGTATCTCTTTCGCGCAGGGTTATGGTGAAAAAGCCATTAAAATCTGTGATGGTACCTCGGTGGGTATTCTTTATCCAAATGTTGGTAAAGGGCACCGGGGCAAGGCTATCAGAAGTTAATACCAGGCCACTGAACTGTATTACCCTGCGCGGTTGCGAGGGCTCATTCCTGTTGAGTTGAGCACTGCAGACTATGCCCATTATAGCAAAAAAGAGAAATGCAAATATTCGGATGTAATTGTGCATGCTTTGATTACTGGTTTGGTGCCTTCAAAAACAGACAGGATTAACGAATAGATAAGACCATATTGTTAAAGATGCATTAACGGATAAATTGCCTCGTTTATAATGCACTAAAAGTACAGATAAAGCCCTTAATGCCCCAATCCACCCCATGCGGAACAACTGCTTTTCTGATAAATTAACAGCTCTTAGGGGAATAAAAAAAAAGCTGCTTACGTAGAGCAGCAGCTTTTGGGGGTATTATAATATCTTTGTTATACTCGTCTAGTAAACACCTTTTTCGCTTACTTCTTTCAAAACCGCACTTATTCCTTTTTTGTTGATTATGCGAATCGCTTTGGAAGAAACTCTTAAGGTAATCCAGAAATCTTCTTCAGGAACATAAAATCTTTTGACCTGGAGATTAGGGAGAAACCTTCTTTTGGTTTTAATATTGGAGTGGGATACACGATTACCTGTAATTGGTTTTTTTCCGGTTATCTGACAAATTCGTGACATCGTTTGAGAATATTTTAGATTTTAATTACGAAACTTCCTGTCCTATTTTTAAAGGAGTGCAAAGTACGGTAATATTTTTTTTATTGACAAATGTTTTTTCCTTTTTTTGTACATTGAATTTAAATTATTAGGTTTGCCTTTTTTATCGAGGATCAAACATAACCGTAATCAGGTGAATTTTCTAAGCCTAATGAATGGCCTGTTCTATGGTGTTAGTGATTTAAGATCCCATTAAACTCATGATTAATCTTATAGACAATGCAAACTCCTGACACTATGGAAAAGATTAGTGGTACTATAGATGAAATGTTCTTCAACTGGGGTATCTCCGAAACTATTGCCTATCCTATGAAAGGCTTCGTGTTTATTGTTTTTTTATTTCTGTTGAGTGTTATTGCCAATTGGGTGGCCAAAGGTATTATTCTTTCGGTTGTTAAAAAAATGGTGAGCAAAAGTACTAACAAATGGGACGATGTAATGCTTGAGAAAAAAGTTTTTCATCGTTTATCGCATTTTGCACCCGTGATGGTGATATATTGGATTGGACCTACTCTTTTGGCAGATTTTCCTCGAATGGTTAGTTTTACGTATGACCTGAGCAATGTCTATGTGGTATTTATGTTGCTGATTGTTGTCTATGCCTTTTTAGATGCCGTGGGAGCCATTTATAATCAATATGAAATAGCCAAATCCCGGCCCATAAAGGGCTATCTGCAGGTAACTAAAATTATTACCGGGATGATAGCCGCCATTTTTATTCTCTCTGTTCTTTTGAATCAATCACCTGTTTATTTCTTTACCGGACTGGGTGCCATTACGGCCGTCTTACTATTGGTTTTCAAGGACACCATATTGAGCTTTGTGGCCGGTGTGCAGGTCACAACAAATAATATGGTTCAAATCGGCGACTGGATAGAAATGCCTAAGTACGGCGCCGATGGTGATGTAATTGATATTAACCTATACACCGTAATAATAAGAAATTTCGATCGTACCATTACGACTATCCCCACCTATGCATTGGTGTCTGATTCTTTTAAAAATTGGAGAGGCATGGTACAAACAGGTGGTCGTAGGATTATGAGAGATGTTTATATCGACATCAATACGATTAAGTTCTGCGATCAGAAAATGCTGGAAAAGTTTGAGTCCATTGCCTTGCTTAAAGATTATATACAAGAAAAAAGAAAGGAAATTGATGGTTACAACCAGCAGCATAATCTTGATACAGACACAGGCATAAATGGTAGAAGGATGACTAATATAGGTACCCTGCGGGCTTATATAACCCGATACTTGCAAAAACACCCCCGGATACATAAGGACTTAACCTGTATGGTGCGGCAAATGGCTCCGGGTGAAAAAGGCGTTGCCCTCCAGATCTATGCTTTTACTAACGATGTCAACTGGGTTAATTATGAAGGAATTCAAGCCGATATTTTCGACCATATACTTTCTGTTATACCTTTTTTTGAATTAAAAATATTCCAGTTTCCTGCCGAAATATCAGTTAACCTACATAAGGAAATCGCAGAGGGAAAGTTTCTGCAGGAGTCAAAAAATTTGCCTGCAAAGGAGAATTAGTTCCTGGTTTTGCCGGAGTTGGGCATAAGACTATAATGGCATACCGTATAAACCCGAAAAGGTCACTATAAAAGAAGGGGTATGAATTATTATCAGACATTGGGTGTTTCTCGAACTGCAGATCAGGCAGAAATACGCAGGGCTTTCAGAAAGAAGGCTAAACTGGTTCATCCTGATGTTAATGATAAACCTCGTGCCCGGGCTGAGTTTCAACGAATAAATGAAGCCTACCAGGTGCTGCAGGATGAAAAGAAACGAAAGGTTTATGATATGCAGTTGGTGAGCGGCTTTCCGGCCCAAACAGTTTATTACCGGCCCGGCCCGGTCAGGTATAGAGCCACGGGCGATAAATATGCTCATTACAGATCAAAAAGTGCTGCAGAGAAGAACTATGAGAAATTTGAGAAAGCGATCGATTTTTCTTTGTTTCTGTTTGTCTTCGTTCTGGGACTTTTTGGTTTTCTGCACGGTTTGTATCGCCTACTGATAAAACCCGAGAAACATATCGACCCCTATCCGGGAATAATTATGGGCGTAATCTTTCTGGGTGTTTTAGCGCTATTATGGCTTAAGCATAGAAAATTAAACAAGAATTAATACTTTTCATGGGTCCAGATTTCCCATGCTTTCTCAGCCTGTTGTTCCAACATGGTGAGACCATTGATGGTTTTGCATCCTTGCTCTCTCGCCTTGCCAAGAAACAGGGTCTCTGCCGGGTTGTAGATCAGGTCGAAAAAGGTGATACTGCTTAAAGCGCTCTCATAGGGCAGGGGAGGGAATCCCTCCTGATGAGGGCACATACCCAGGGGAGTGGTGTTTACCACCAACTGAAAAGATCTCAGCATTTTCCCATCGATATCTTCATAAGAGATATGGTTTGCATCGATTGGCTTTCGTGTGGCAAAGATTACTTCACTTTCATAGCGCTTCATTACCCATTCTACTGCTTTAGAGGCACCCCCTGTGCCCAATATAAGAGTTCTGCGAGGCATGTCTACCTGAAAGGTTTCAAGGCTTTTCTCAAAACCATATACATCGGTATTATAGCCTTTGGTTACTATCTGTCCATTTCTGCGATTTATTTTAATGGTATTGACTGCTCTGGTTTCTAAAGCAGAGTCACTCATCTGGTCCAAATAGGGAATAATACTTTCTTTATAGGGGATGGTAACATTGAGTCCTTTAAGATTGGGGTGTGTATCGATAAGACTTACCACCTCGTTGATGTTTTCAATAGGAAAGTTGATGTATCTACTCGAAACAATATTCTCAGCTGCAAATTTTTCAGCAAAAAAGCCGGCCGAAAATGAATGCGATAAGGGGTAGCCAATTAATCCATATAGATTTTCCATAATTAAAGGTTTCGCTGAGCATCTACTTCTTTTGCTTTTAATTTTTTTTCTGCAAAATGATCAAAGGAGTAAATGAGAAAAAAGCCCAGAAGAGCAAAAATGATTACCCATACTATTTGGTGGGGCTCGCCTGTGATGTGTGAATAATGAAAAGGACTGATGCTTCTTTCAATAAATGGGACCTCTTCTCCTTCACTGTTCATGCGATAGGAAATAATTTCCTTCCAGGGCCATAGCTTGTTTAATGAACCCAGCATAAATCCGGTGAGAAGAGCCATGGTGGCATTCGGTATTTTTCTGAACAACCACGATATGATATTGGAAAAGCTGATGATGCCTATGATACACCCTACAGCAAAGATGAATATAATGTCGAGTTGAAAATTTTTCACGGCACCGAGAATAAATTCATATTTCCCCATCAATAACAATATAAAGCTTCCCGAAATTCCCGGAAGAATCATCGCTGTAATGGCAATGGCACCGGAAATAAAGATAAACCACCAGGCCTCTGGAGTAACAGCAGGAGCAGCGATGGTAATATAGGCTGCTATTATGGTTCCTGCCAACAGGCTTCCCACCGTGGACAAGTTCCATGAAGTAATTTTTTTTCCTACATGTAAGGCTGAGGCAATGATTAATCCAAAGAAAAAGGCCCATACCATCTTTGGATAAACTAACAACAGCCAGGTAATAAGTTGTGCCAGGGAGAAGATGCTGATCATCACACCTGCCAATACGGCAACAAGGAAATTGCCATTGATATGCTTCCAGGCAGAAACAATTCCTGAGCGGAAGAGCTTCTGGAAAAATTCTTTATTAACTGATTTGATGCTGTTGATGAGTTCTCCATAAATCCCGGTTATAAAAGCTATGGTGCCTCCTGAGACACCGGGAATGACGTCTGCTGCACCCATGGCTAAACCGCGGGCGGTGAGCAGGCTGTACTCACTAAAACTTCTTTTCTTCATGAATAAATTGGGTTTGTAATATTTCCTGTGGGATGAAAAAGAATCTCAACAAAAGAGACTCACCGGATGAAAGTTTTTTCTTTGCTTTGACGGGCGAGAATGCATATTGCAATTTAATTAGGCCACTATTCCTGGATTCTGTGTTTTTGAAATTCAGCAGGTAATACATCAAAAAAGGTGTCGCCTCTAAGACCCAGTCGGAGTGTTTCAAGGGGGATTACATCGGATGGGGCTATGTTACCAAGGTTTACTTCATGGCCCAGGCGTTGGATAAACCATACCTGTTGTTGTTTCTGGGGGGCCTCCCAGAGCATTTTATCAGGGGGGATCTGTGAGATAATGTCATCAATGAGATCATTATCGGCCATACCTGTTTTTTTGTATATGCCTACATTTCCACTTTCGCGGGCTTCGGCAATCACATAGCTGCTGCCGGCATTCAGTTCGGCCTTGATATGATGCACCCAAAGATCTTTATCGGTAAAAACATCTGATTCCTTGGCACCCACTTCACTAAGCACCACCCGGTTCTTCGCAAAATGGGATATCCATTTACATTTGGTGGGGTGATCTATGTACATACTGCCATCAGATACTTCTACTGTGTCTAGTTCCATAAGATCAATAAATTTTTCATACTCATCAACGCTGTCTCTAATAAAACAGGCCTCGAAAAGGGTGCCTCCGGCATATACCTTAATGCCGGCATTCTTATAGAGCTGTACTTTTTCTTTTACATTATTGCTCACCAATGATGTTCCAAAGCCAAGTTTGGCAAAGTCAATCAAATGTCCGGCTACCTGAATAATATTTTCTGTTTCCTGCAAAGAAAGACCTTTGTCCATCA
>JBEPXC010000154.1:0-8635 GCA_041642035.1 Sphingobacteriia bacterium | reverse complement strand
CTACTGCTGCTGCCTACAATGAAGTAATACATTTGTAAGAAGTAATATTCTATGCCTTTTTATTTAATATAATATATTGAAAGAGACGCGATTATTTTTATTGACCGATTAATCGCGTCTTAATTTTCGCATGCTGTAACTTTCCTCGCTGCAGGCGATGTGCTAATTTTCCTTTACCTTAATCCTTTTCAACATTTTTTGGCATGTGTGGTATTTGTGGTATTTATTCTTTTCCCGAACCTATTGCAGGTGTAGTATCTGTAATTAAAAATGCAACAAATACCCTGAGTCGTCGGGGCCCCGAGGTACAAGGCCATTTTTGCGAGGGCAATATTGCAATGGGACATAGCCGCCTATCCATCATTGACCCCACTGCTGCTGGCAATCAACCATTTAGTGACCAATCTGGGCGATATACGCTTGTATTTAACGGCGAAATATACAACTTCAGACAGCTGCGCGATCAACTTGCAGCAAAGGGTATTAGCTTTAGTACACAGAGTGATACTGAAGTATTGTTAAAATGGCTAATCGGCAAAGGTGCTGAAGGAATAAAAGATCTTCATGGGTTTTTTGCCTTTGCTTTTTTTGATAAGCAAAGCGGAACACTGTTGCTGGCACGTGATCGTTTTGGTATTAAGCCATTGCTATACTACCAGGCACAAGATCGCTTGCTTTTCGCCTCAGAAATGAAGGCTATGATAGCTCTGGGAGTTGCCAAAACTCTTGATCGTGAGGCTATGCAGATGTATTTTCAACTCAATTATATTCCCGCACCGTGGAGCATATATCGGGATGTCTTAAAGCTGATGCCTGGACATTATATGTTGGTTAAAGATGGTATGTATGACCTGAAGAAGTATTATGAAATACCTTCGTCCCCATTGGCCGAATACTCCTCTATGAGTTATCAACAGGGAATAGAATTGTTGAAACAAACCCTGGAAAATGCTGTTGTAAAACGATTGGTTTCGGATGTACCACTGGGAGCTTTTCTGAGCGGAGGTATCGACAGTAGTATAATCGTTGCCCTGGCATCAAAGCATATAAGCAAGCTGCAGACTTTTTCAATAGGGTTTAAGGATGAGCCTATGTTTGATGAAACCCATTATGCACGCATGGTTGCCAAAATGCACGGGACCGACCATACGGAATTTTCGCTCACCACTACCGATCTTTTGTCGTGTATGTATGATGTATTGGATTATACCGACGAACCCTTTGCCGATTCCTCTGCCCTGGCTGTATACATCCTGAGCCGTGAAACCCGAAAACAGGTAACGGTAGCCTTATCTGGCGACGGAGCCGATGAAATGTTTGGCGGATACAACAAGCACATGGCGCATTATAAGGCCAGATATCCAGGTATGGATGCAAGGCTGGTAAAATCATTAAATCCTCTTTTTAATCTCTTGCCCCAATCGAGACATTCTTTTCTGGGCAATAAAATACGGCAGTTGCATCGTTTTGGAACAGGTATGAAGATGTCGGATTCGCAACGCTATTGGAGATGGGCGGCTTTTACAGAAGAAAAATACCCATCGGAACTCTTGCTTCTGCCATGCAATGACAACCAGTATATCAACAGAAAAGAACAACTTAGCCGGTTTGTTGAGCATGATAGCAGCCTTAGAGGCATATTGCTCAATGACATGCATCTGGTGCTTCCCAATGATATGCTTACCAAGGTCGATATGATGTCGATGGCAAACTCCCTCGAGGTGAGGGTCCCTTTCCTGGATCACCAGGTCGTAAATCTTGTTTTCTCGATGCCCGAGCACTTCAAGATATACAAAACACAGCGGAAGAGAATCCTTCGTGATGCCTTTCGGGATCAATTACCGGAGCAGCTATATACCAGGCCCAAGCAGGGGTTTGAAGTTCCACTCTTATCTTGGTTTCGCAAAGAGCTTAAAGAGGTAATCCTCAACCAATGGCTTAATGAAGATTATATCAGGGAGCAAAAAATATTCAATCCCGAAGTTATCAACAATTTAAGGAAAAAACTCTTTTCATCCAATCCGGGCGAGATACATGCACAGGTTTGGAGTATTGCGGTTTTCCAGCATTGGTATAAAAAGTTTAATGAATAAATATGCGATTATTAATTAGTCATTAACAGCTTTTTAGTAATATTGCAGCCTCTAAGAATCAAGTTAATAATTCTCCGAATTAAATGCCACGAATTTTACGCATTTTAAACAGGTTTAATCTGGGCGGTCCTACTTACAATGCCGCCTTCCTTGCCAAATATCTCAGCAGCGATTTCGAAACTCTTTTGATTGGGGGTCCCAACGATGCCAGTGAAAAGAATTCCGAATATATAGTTAATCAACTGGGGATAGAACCCTTTATTATACCTCAGATGCAGAGGGAGGTTTCTGCTGTTTTTGATTATCAGGCTTTTCAGAAGATAAAATCCATCATCCGGGATTTTCGTCCCGACATAGTGCATACCCATGCGTCTAAAGCCGGTGCATTGGGGCGTCATGCTGCCCTGAGTATGAAAGTGCCTGTTATTGTGCATACCTTTCACGGGCATGTATTTGATTCGTATTTCAGTCAATGGAAAACATCTTTATACAAATCAATAGAAAGACATCTGGCCGCAAAGAGCAGTAAGATAATAGCCATCAGCGAGAACCAGAAACTTGATCTATCTTATCGGTATAGAATATGTCCTGCCGATAAAATAAGTGTTATTCCCCTGGGTTTTGAATTGGATCACTTTCGAAAGAATATAAGTGAGAAAAGATTGGCCTTTAGAGAAAAATATCAGTTGCAGGACAATGAAATTGCCATAGGGATTATTGGCCGCCTGGTGCCTATCAAAAATCATTCTATGTTTTTGGAGGCTATAAAGATCGCTAAAACAAAGACCAATAGAAAAATCAGGGCTTTTATCATCGGAGATGGTGAATCGCGCGATTCCATTAAGCAAAAAGCAATTGATTTGGGTATTGATTTTGTAAACGGACAAGGAGATTTTAAACCGGCCACCCTTACCTTTACCAGTTGGATAACCCAAATGGACTACGTAAATGCTGGCTTGGATATTGTTGCCTTAACCTCTCTTAATGAAGGAACGCCTGTGAGCCTTATTGAAGCACAGGCAGCCGGAACTCCGGTGGTCTCTACCCGGGTAGGAGGTATTGAAAATGTTGTGGTGCCGGGTGAAACTGCTTTGCTGACAAAGAATGGTGATGCCGATGATTTTGCAGCTAAACTTGTGACCCTGATTGAAAATGATGACTTGCGATTTGAATTTTCACAAAAGGGATGGCAACAGGTGGGAGAAAAATTCCATTACAATCGTCTGGTGAGTGAAATGGAAACACTATATTACGATTTGCTGGCGCAAAAATCACCCATTGATAATCTTTCCCGGCTCCCGCAAGAGATTTGATTTTAATGACACGGGTAAATACAAAGCTGGCACCAGAGATTCTAATATGGGTTAACTATAATTTCGCATTTACGTTAAAAAGATACTTTTTGGCCTGCATAACCAAAGCTTTTGTTAATTTTGCAGGAAAATTTACCGTAAAAAGCATTAATACCCCTGTTGCAAGTGAATAAATATTGGACGATATTATTTTTTACATTCCTTTTTACATCTTGTCAAATTCTGAATCCTGAGCGTATGTTACGAACGCCCAAGGGGTATGAGTTTACGGAGATTTCTGAAGGGCAGCCACAGCAAGAGTATTTGCTAGCCCCCAATGATCAATTGTACTTTCGGTTATACACCAACCGCGGAGAACGACTTATTGATCCCATCGCGCCCATGAACCAACAGCAACAGCGGGATGACCAAAGTTATTTGATTGAATTTGATGGTATGGTGAATCTTCCGGTTTTGGGGCGCACAAAGCTTAGCGGAATGACGCTTCGGCAAGCAGAACAGTTTTTGGAAGCCTGTTATACCCAATATTACAACAATCCCTTCGTTAAGTTGCACGTTACTAATCACCGGGTAACGATATTTCCTGGGGGGCGGGGTGGTACATCAAGTGTGGTTTACCTGGAAAACACCAATACCAATATATTGGAAGCTTTGGCTTTAGCCGGCGGGATTGCCGATGGTCGTGCCAACCGCATAAAGGTGATTCGGGGCGATTTGAGTAATCCGCAGGTGTTTTTGCTCGATCTTTCCACCTTGGAGGGAATGCGTAACGCCGATATCATTATTCAGGCCAATGATATTATTTATGTTGAACCACGCGAGAGGGTGCCACAACGAATACTGGAAAATGTTACGCCATATTTATCATTAGTAACTACAGCCCTTTTAGTTTATTCACTGTTTAATTAGCCAAATGACCCCGGAAGCAAACAAAAAAATATCTTCCATCAACGATGAACTCGATATAAAGCTCTTTTTTTATATCGCCAAACGGAATATTTTGTTTCCGGTAGTGTTTGTCATTCTGGCGTTATCTGGTGCCTGGCTTTATCTCAGATATACCCCCCCTATTTATCAAACCTCTACAACCATCCAGCTTGGATCTCAAAGCCAGGTGACACGAATATTACCCACAGCCGATATTTATGAGGATGATATGGCCAAGCAGATTGAACTAATGCGTTCATCTGTTTTTCTGCAAAGGGCTCTTTCCAAATTACCCCTTGATGTCTCTTATTTTTCTAAGGGCAGGGTCTTAAACACCGAATCCTATCGCAATGCCCCATTTCGGGTCGAGACACAGGTAAAGAATGCTGCGATTTATGGAGTACCCATTAATGTTGACTTTGTGAGTCCGCAGAAAGTCTTACTGTCATACGATATGAGAGGAGAACAGCACAAACGTGAAATCCCTGTTAACAAGGTGGTTTCCTTTCCGGAAATGGATATTTTACTGGATATTCATAGTTTTAGTACCATTACCCAGCAACAAAGCATGCTCAATCGTAATCTGTATTTTTTCACCATAAACAACCCTGAAACCTTCGCTGCAGTTTACAACAAAGATATTCGTATCAACATACTCAATTCAGCAGCAAAAACAATTCAGATCAGCTATCAGGGCACCAATGCCCATAAAGCATCAGATATCGTAAATGTTATTGCGGATGAATTTAGCCTGTACGATTTGGAAAAAAAGGCCGAAAGCGCCAACAACATTTTGGATTTTATTGATCAGCAACTTGATTTACTTTTTGTTAAACTGTCGGATTCGGAAATAGAACTGGAGGAGTTTAAAAAAGAGCATGGGATTGATGAAGTTACCCTAACTCCTTTGCCAACCTTGCAGGGGCGGATAGCAGAACTTGAAAATCAGATCGTGATGCTTCAGCTGGAGAACAGTATATTCACAGAAATAGAAAAAAGCCTAAGTCAGGAGGAAGATGTGGACATATACCGACTGATCTCTGTTCTGGCAGGAAGCGAATTTAGTGGTATTGTTTCGCGAATGATGCAAACCCTGCAGGATTTATTGGTTGAAAGAGAGCAGCTTCTTTATCAGGTAACCCCGGAGAGCAGCCAGATACAGGCCCTCAACTACCAGATAAATATTCAGAAAAGAATGCTTGTCGAAAGTATCACCACTCTGAAGGAAAACCTCGATACACGTTTGGCTGACCTGAATGAGAAAATTAAATCGTACGAATCTTTTCTTATGAACCAGGGAGGAAGGTATAGTATGATTGAATATAGCATGTTGCAACGAGTGCATTCCATTAACGAAAGATTTTATAACCAGCTGGTAGAGAAAAAAGCCGAATATTCAATCAGCAAGGCGGGTTATGTGGCTCAAAGTGTCATCCTTGAACACTCAAGGGTGCCCGGCCAGCCCATATCACCAAACCCCAGGGGTATCTATGCCAGCAGCCTGCTCGCGGCTATCTTTTTGGGTATAGGAGTGTTTTTGCTTAAGTATCTTTTTTACAATGAGATATCTTCGCTTCATGACATCCTTAAATATACCAAAGCACCGGTAATTGGTGTTATACCCAAATACAAAAGTGAAATTCCATCCAATCAGCTGCTGGTACTCAAAAAGCCCAAATCATTAATCTCCGAAGCATTGCGGGCCATTCGTACCAATCTGCAGTTTATCAATAACGACCCCGGCCCCAAACTGGTTGCCGTTACGTCTACCATTTCAGGAGAAGGAAAGACATTTTTTGCTATGAACCTGGCCGGTATTCTTGCTTTCAGCGATAAGAAAGTGATCGTGATCGACTTTGATATGCGTAAACCCAAAATACACCTGGGCTTTAATGTAGAAAATATCAAGGGGGTAAGCACTATCCTCTCCAATATCGACAGTATCGACGACTGTATTCAACCCTCAAAAGTAAAAAACCTCGATTTTATTACTGCCGGACCCGTACCCCCCAACCCCTCAGAGCTTATCCTTACCCCACGTATGGATGAAATGATTGTTTACCTCAAATCAATATACGATTATGTTATTGTGGATAATCCACCGGTTGGAATCGTAACTGACGGAATGAAGAGTATCCTTATGTCTGATTACCCCATTTATATTTTCAAAGCAAACTACTCCAAACGAATGTTTATACAGAACGTAAACCGACTGATAGAGGAAAGCCATATACAGAATCTATCGGTAGTGCTAAATGCAGTGGATAAGGAGTATTCTTCTTATGGATACGATAAAGGCTATTCCTACGGTTATTACTACGGTGGATATGGGTATGGATATTATGATGACCAAATTGGACTGGGCAAAGCAGGTCTCTGGAAAAGATTGTTAAGAACGAGCTCTAAATTCCGGAGATAAAGAGAAGTCGGATTGAAACGATAAAAAACCTGAATTTTGAACTGTGATGTACCCGGTCTTATTCAAGGATAAGTTGATGGATAAATTAATTAAAACTTATGTGTTGGAATGGAGATACTAGAAACTGGTTTTAAAGGACTTTATGCTTTGGAGCCTGATGTTTTTGAAGACCAAAGAGGCTATTTTTTTGAAGCATGGAATTATGAGAGATTTAAGCGGTACGGTCTTGATGTGAATTTTGTTCAGGATAATCAATCCATGTCTGGTGCCAATGTATTAAGGGGTTTACACTTTCAGTTGCCTCCCTGGGAACAGGGCAAGTTAGTACGGGTTATTTCAGGCTCGGTATTAGATGTGGCACTTGATTTACGTAAAGCAGAACCCACCTATGGGCAGTGTTATAAATATCATATTTCCGCTCAAAAGAAAAATATGCTTTGGCTGCCCCCGGGTTTTGCCCATGGCTTTCTTACCCTGGAAGAAAATACAATCTTCTTTTACAAATGCTCACAGGTTTACAACAAAGAATCTGAAGCATCCATTGCATGGTTTGATCCGCAGTTGAATATTGACTGGGGGATAGAAAATCCCATTGTTTCTGAAAAGGATAAAAATGCCCCTTTGTTTAACGATTTCAAGAGTCCCTTTTGAGTAAATTTCTAATGTTTTATTGATGGTTACTGATCACTTGCTTTTAGTTTATAGTATTTTTTTTCTTGCCGCCTTTGCTTTTTCTCTTATTATCAACCGGTTTTTATTGAAATTCTCCCGTAATCTGGGTATTAGAAATACCAGCGAAACGATAATAAGATGGAGCTCCACATCAAAGCCTGCATTGGGGGGTATATCCTTCTACATTATTTTTTTGTTTTCTATCATCTTCATTTCCTTTTTAATCCCTCCGCAAGAAAATTTCTTTAACCTGCAAACCATGGGAATGATTTTGGTGGTTACTGTTGGCTTTCTTACCGGGCTATTTGATGATGCCTATAACACCCATCCCTGGATCAAGTTCTTCTCTCAATTGTTATGTGGGTTAATCCTTATTGCCACAGGTACTTACATAACCATTTTTGATAGCCTGTTGCTCAATTATACTCTTACGGTTTTTTGGGTGATTGGTATGATGAACAGCATCAATATGCTTGACAATATGGACGGCATTACCACCATAGTTTCCTTATCGGTTGCCGTAACAATATTTGCCGGAATATTGCTCCGCAATGACTTGTTAAACCCCACACTAGTCATAGTCATTGGTTTGATGGCTGTCTTGTTGGGATTTCTATATTACAACTGGAATCCCTCGAGAATGTATATGGGTGATACCGGAAGCCAGTTTCTAGGCATCTTGCTTGCTTTTGTAGGGATTCATTTTTACTGGAATGGAGAAGGATTTTCTATTGAAAGTACTCCCCTAATGAGATTTTTATCTGTTGCCGTTGTTTTTGCCTTGCCCATTATCGATACCACTACCGTTTTTTACAAGAGAATTGCCCGCGGGCAAAGTCCGTTTATAGGTGGTAAGGATCATACCACCCATCATTTATCTTACCTGGGGCTTACCGATAAGCAGGTAGCCATAGTTTTCTCTTCGTTTTCTCTAGTGTCTTTTTTTATGGCCATTACTCTTACCCATTTCATCAAAACATGGCAGGTGATGCATCATTTGATTTTTGGTCTATACTTTATTGTTTTATTCCTGTTTCTCTTTATTGTCGCCAATGTAAATAAAAACAGGAATGTCGCCTAATGCTATAAACTTACACCGTAGATCATTTGAAAAGCCACTGATTCTCCCATTGGGAAAGCAACTTGCACTCCCAGTGAAACAGGGGCAAACAAACGGAATAGATGCATATCTCCACTTAATCCCAAGCCAT
>JBEPXC010000153.1:0-8638 GCA_041642035.1 Sphingobacteriia bacterium | reverse complement strand
GGACTTACAGCACCTTTTACGATGCTTGTCAACTTACTGCGCAAGAGCCTTCTTTTTAATGGACTAATCCGGTCAACAAACACAATCCCTTCTATATGGTCATATTCGTGCTGAATAATTCTTGCGGCGATACCACCAAAGGTTTCTTCCTTAGGGGCAAAATTCTCATCAAAGTATTTAATACGGATAATGGATTTACGTGAAACATCGGCTCTCAAATCGGGAAAGCTTAAGCATCCTTCATTAAAAAACCATTCATTCCCGCTTTCTTCCAACATTTCGGGATTGATAAAAACACGCTTAAAATCTTTAAGGTTTGGGTCATCTTCATCAAAAGGGCTGGCATCAACTACAAAGAGTCTAATGGCCAGAGCTACCTGAGGAGCTGCCAATCCAACTCCGTTGGCATTGTACATGGTTTCCCACATATTATTGATCAGAGTATCCAGTTCATCATATTGGGGGGATATATCCACTGCCTTCATTTTTAATACAGGGTGGCCATATCCAACGATTGGTAAAATCATCTTAAATAAGTATTAGGGTTCATTTATACGTTTCGGTCTTTTAGGTGCTTTTGCTGATCCATATAAGATTGCAATATCAGGGTGGCACTGATGGTATCAATCAGTTCCTTGTTTTGTCTGCTTTTCTTACCCAGCCCGGCATCAATCATAGTTTGAAAAGCCATCTGTGATGTAAAACGTTCATCCATTCGCTCAACAATAACTGAAGGGAATTGTTTCCGTAAGTGCTTTACAAAAGGCTCTATAAAACGGGAGGCATCCGAGGCCTGGTTTTTCATATCCCGGGGCTCGCCTACCACAATACACTCTACGTTTTCTTTTGCAATATATGTTCTCAAAAAAGCCAACAGATCTTTTACGTGCATTGTAGTAAGGCCGGTGGCTATAATTTGATTCTCATCGGTAACGGCCAAGCCTGCCCGTTTCTGACCATAATCTATGGCCATTATTCTTCCCATATCACTGTTTTTAAAAACCCTGCAAAGATAAGGAAAATCAATGACTCAAATTTATGGATGCAATAGTTATTCCCCACCTGAATCATCCGCTTCCCAAATACTATTAAATTGCAATAGTTTTGCTAATTTTGCGTTTGGAAACACTAATCAGATCCTGAAGATGCGTAAAAAGAAAGCCGAGCAGCCTAAAAACACTTTTAAAGAAAAACCAGTACCTAAGACCGGAAAAAAAGATGATCTAAAGGGAAATGAATTCCAATGGAAAAATTTTTTCTCCTCCTTTAAGGACCAGAGATATCGCAGGATTTTTGGTCTATTGTTAATGGTGGTTGCATTTTATCTCTTTCTTGCATTTACTTCTTACCTTTTCCACTGGCATGAAGATGATTCCTATCTGGAGGATAAAACGTTTAAGTTGGGTCTTTTACTCGATACCAGTATCATAGCCAAAAATATGATGGGTCGTCTGGGAGCTGTTACGGCACATCTGTTTATCAAAAAATGGTTTGGTATATCCTCCTTCCTTTTCGCTCTTGCCCTTTTCATCACTGGCTATTGGTTATTGGCCCGCAGATCTCTTCTTCCTCTGGGAAAAACAATCCGATACAGCTTCTTTTCACTTATCTGGGTTTCACTGGCATTGGGATTTCTATTTACTTCTCAGGAGCTTACTTTAATGGGTGGAACTTTTGGTTATCAAATCAATTCATGGCTTAATGGAGTTTTTGGTAAAATAGGAACAGGATTCTTGCTTCTTTTCACCCTATCGAGTTTCCTGATTATGGTTTTCAATTTAAACCTTGAGCATTTCAAAGCGTTCAGAAACCGTTTTAGCAAACCGGAAGATGGTCAGGCAGAATCAATCTCTGTAGAAGATACCAATAATACTGATCCTGGGTTGGTCGACACCGATGTAATCAGTGAGGATGAGCCCCAGGAAGAAGAAATGGATTCAGAATTTACCATCATCGAAAAAATCAGAAATAAACAAATCAACAAGGACAACCATGCACAAGAAGACTTCTTTGAATTTAACATAGGAGATGAAGAAACCAGCAGTCAATCCCAATCTATGGCCAATTCATCAAATGGACCCATTGTCCCTACCGATAAGAACCCTGAATTGGAAATAGAAATTGCCGATGACAGCAAAATAAGCAACAGCAATTACCAGCCCATAGACGATCCATCGGCTCTGAATGATAATTCTCCCTTGCAGGAAATGGGCGATTACGATCCTACCCTTGACCTGCCTCATTTCCAGTTGCCCCCCATTGAGATGCTCGATGATCATGGAAACAGCACCATAAAGGTGAACAAAGAAGAGCTGGAGGCCAATAAAAACCGTATCCTGGATACCCTAAGAAACTATTCCATTGAAATAGATAAAATAAAAGCTACCATCGGTCCCACGGTAACCTTGTACGAAATCATTCCTGCCGCAGGAGTTAGAATATCTAAAATTCGCAACCTTGAAGATGATATAGCACTTAGTCTATCTGCTCTGGGTATTCGTATTATTGCACCCATTCCCGGGAGGGGCACCATTGGTATTGAAGTGCCCAACAGCAAACCCGAAATCGTCTCCATGAAAAGTATATTGGGCGGTGAAAAATTCCAGCATTCAACTTTTGAATTGCCTATCGCCCTGGGGAAAACCATAGCCAATGAAACGTTTATTGCCGACCTCACCAAAATGCCCCACCTTCTTATGGCAGGAGCAACAGGTCAGGGTAAGTCAGTAGGTCTCAATGCCATTTTAGCCTCTATCCTCTACAAGAAGCATCCTGCATATGTGAAATTTGTTCTTGTTGACCCCAAAAAGGTTGAACTAACCTTGTTTTCTAAAATTGAAAGACATTACCTGGCCAAACTTCCCGATTCGGCTGAAGCCATTATTACCGACACCCGCAAAGTGGTAAGAACACTAAATTCTCTTTGTGTTGAAATGGATTCTCGTTATGATCTGCTTAAAGATGCACAGGTAAGAAATATTAAAGAATACAACGCGAAATTTATCGCACGTAAGCTTAATCCCAATTTGGGTCATCACTTCCTGCCTTACATAGTTCTTTTTATTGATGAATTTGCCGATCTGATCATGACCGCGGGAAAAGAAATTGAGCTTCCTATTGCACGCCTTGCGCAACTTGCACGTGCTATCGGCATTCATCTTATTATTGCTACCCAACGCCCCTCTGTTAACATCATTACGGGTATGATAAAGGCCAATTTCCCGGCACGTATTGCCTTCAGGGTTACCTCCAAAATCGATTCACGCACCATTCTTGACACCGGAGGAGCTGATCAGCTTATCGGCCGTGGAGACATGCTGCTGTCTACCGGGAGCGATCTTATTCGTTTGCAATGTGCTTTTATTGATACGCCGGAAATTGATCGTATAACTGACTTTATTGGGTCTCAAAGAGCCTATTCCGAACCCTACATGCTTCCCGAAGTAGCCGATGATGAAACTGGCGATGTTGAAGACTTTGATCCTTCTGACAGAGACGATCTCTTTGAAGATGCTGCCCGTGTTATCGTTGCCACGCAACAAGGTTCAACTTCCTTGTTACAGCGAAAACTTAAACTGGGCTACAATAGAGCCGGACGTATCATCGACCAACTTGAAGCCGCTGGTATTGTAGGCCCCTTTGAAGGAAGTAAGGCAAGAGAGGTGAGAATTAAAGATGAAATCAGTTTGGAACAGATTTTGAAGGGTAATATAAAAAACTAAATATTTTTACCTCACCAACTATCAACAGATTAAAGAAATAATATTTAAACCCTACTAACTATCATGAAAAAACTATCGCTGATCACGGCCACTTTCTTCTTTTGCCTTACTATGGCCGCAGCACAAACACCAGCTGAACAAAAGGCAGGAGAACTGCTTAAGAAAGCAAGCGACAAGATAAAAGCCTTCAATACCATGGAGGTGGATTTTAATTATATAATGGAGAACCCACATGCAGATATCAAGGAAAGCATGAGTGGGAAGATTTACTCCAAAGGTGATAAATACCGCATGACCGTTGGCGACAATATTTTCCTCTCTGATGGAGAAACCGTATGGAACTATATTGATGATATATATGAAATCCATATCAATACCATCGAAAATACCGAAGGAGGTCTAAGCCCTACTGCCCTTCTTTCTGATTTTGAAAATGACTATAAATCGAAATTTATTAAGCAGGAAACCCATAACGGTAAATTGGTGGATATCATTGATCTGATTCCTGTTGAACCACAGTCGTTTTTTAAATACAGAATGGCTCTTGACGCTCAAGATCAGATGTTGGTATACACCACAGCATATGACCGCCATGATGGCACCTATACCTATACCATCGAGAAGTTGGTCCCTAACAAAGAAATTCCTGAATCCCAATTTGAATATAGTCAGGACGACTTCCCCAAAGATGCAGAGGTAGTTGACATGCGATAAAAACTATAGGTCTTCAAAAGGCTACGATATAAATATCTGACATAAAAAAAAATCCTTTCCGGTTGCTAAAGCAGGAAAGGATTTTTTGTATTAATAACCCTCCCTGAAACGATAATTAAGCCAACAAAAGGATGATAATGCTCTTCCCAAATCATGCTATTTTATATTTAACAAACCATGAGCTTTCTGTTAAATATGGTATATATAGGGTTCAATCACTGTTTATCGATCATTTTAAACTATTTTTGCATCTTGCAAAATTCAATAAATTCTTTGGCATGGAAAACATAAGAGAAATTATACTGCTCAACATTCAGGGAACCGATAAGCCCGGCCTCACCTCATCTTTAAGCAATATCCTTGCATCATACAATGTAAACATTCTGGATATCGGGCAGGCGGTGATACACAACAACCTGGATCTGGGAATTCTCTTTGAAGTGCCTAAAGAATCTGAATCCTCCCCTATTCTGAAAGATCTGCTCTATAAAGGATATGAACTGGACGTAAAAATATCTTTTCGCCCCATAACTGAAATCGATTACAATGATTGGGTCAACCAACAGGGAAAAGGCAGATACATCATCACCGTATTGGGAAGAAAAATATCAGCGGCACAAATCTCAGAGGTAGCCAAAATAATTTACCAACATCAGCTTAACATAGACAAGATATCCAGGCTCTCCGGACGTGTGCCTCTGGACAATGCCGCCTCGGGAGCTTCAAGAGCCTGCATAGAGTTTTCTCTGCGTGGGTTTATCAGCGATATAGCAACCATGAAAAGTCAGTTGCTTGAGGTTTCCAGAAAACTCGAAGTAGACATTGCCTTCCAGAAAGATAATATATACCGCCGTACCCGTCGGCTGGTGTGTTTCGACATGGACTCTACCCTTATTCAGACTGAGGTGATAGACGAGCTTGCATACAAAGCCGGCAAAGGGGAAGAGGTGAGCAAAATTACCGAAGCCGCCATGCGGGGTGAGCTGAATTTTAGCGATAGCCTCGTAAAAAGGGTATCTCTTTTGAAAGGCCTTGATGAGAGTGTCATGATAGACATTGCCAACAATCTACCTCTTACCGAAGGAGCTGAAAGATTATTCAAAGCCCTAAGAAGCTATGGTTTTAAAACAGCCATTCTTTCCGGTGGATTTACCTATTTTGGCAAATACTTGCAAAACAAACTCGATATTGATTACATGTTTGCCAATCAACTGGAGATAGAAAACGGAAAACTAACCGGTCGTACAGTGGGTGATATTGTAGACGGTGCAAAAAAAGCAGAACTACTAAAATACATTGCCTTTAAAGAAGATCTTCACCTGGAGCAGACGGTAGCTGTTGGAGATGGTTCTAATGATTTACCCATGATTAATCTTGCCGGACTGGGAATTGCATTTCACGCCAAACCCCTGGTTAAAAAGAATGCACAGCATTCCATCTCAACCATCGGGCTGGATGCAATACTTTTTATGATGGGATTTCGCGACAGAGATATCGATCATCCTCATCATTAATTCAACTTCTATACCCTCTGAAAATAACATTTTACCCTATCTGTAACATTTGAATATTACCTGTCGTCGTATTTGTGTTTTTTAAACTTTAGGTTTAACTTTATAATACTAAATCATACGGACATGTTCAGGAATCTGTTAAAACATAGCATCAGGGCTTTAAAACGTCAAAAAGGTTACGTGTTGATCAATGTCGGTGGACTGGCTATTGGTATTGCCTGTAGCCTTATAATCGGGTTATTTATATACCAAAAGCTTAGCTACGATCAATACCATGAAAAAAAAGACCGCATACACCAACTGGTTTTACATGGTTTAATAGGAACCAATGAATTTAAAGGATCATATACCGCACCACCTATTGGACCGGCCATGCACAGGGAATTTCCTGAAGTGGAGAGCTTTCTCAGGATGAATACCTTCAACCAAACAGTGGTGAAATCTGAAGAGAAATTCTTTATCGAAAATCACTTTATTGAGTCCGACTCTACCTTCTTCGATTTTTTCAGCATTGAAATCGTCAGAGGGAATATGCCAACTGCATTAAATCAGCCCTATACTCTCGTCCTCTCCGAAACGACCGCTCAAAAAATCTTTGGGGATGAAAACCCTATCGACAAAATGATAAAAATTGGGACTCATGAACAAATGCACCGAGTCACAGCCATCATGAAAGACATCCCAGAAAACACCCATTTCAAAGCCAATATGGTGGGTTCTTTCATGACCAACTCCAGGGCAGATGAGCAAAACTGGCTCTCCAACAGCTTTAGCACTTATTTATTGCTGTATCCGGGCACTACAGCAGCATCCGTTGAAAGCCGTATCCCCGAGATGTTGATAAAGTATGTAGGCCCTGAAATATACGAAATGATGGGAGTTAGTCTAGATGATTTTCTTAAACAAGGGAATATTTACAATATCTATCTTCTTCCTCTCACCGACATTCAACTTACACCTGATGTTGAACAGGAGATGACCACTCCAAACGATCCCCGCTACCTGAAAATATTTGGCAGCATAGGCATCCTGATCCTCATCATTGCCGCTATCAATTTCATGAATCTGTCAACGGCACAAGCTACCAAAAGAGCGAAGGAGGTAGGGGTGAAAAAAGTAAGTGGTTCATCACAATTTCTCTTATTGTGGCAGTTTCTGCTCGAAACGATCATTTTGGCATTCATAGCCATGTTGATGGCTATTGTTATCACAGAAATATCCATACCCATAATTAACAACCTGCTGGATATCCATTTGATAATAAATTACTTTTCTCCCTGGTATACGATCCCCGTCTTACTGCTTTTGGCTGCTTTTATTGGCATACTGGCGGGCATTTACCCGGCCTTTTATTTATCCTCTTTCGATCCTGTTCGGGTACTAAAAGGTAAGGCAGGTAATGGCAGTAACCTTATCAATTTGCGAAGGATACTTACCACGCTGCAGTTTGCCATCTCCATAGTGCTCATTGTGGGTACGCTTATCATGCACCGACAGATAAACTACATGCTCAACAAAGAACTAGGCTTTAATAAGGAACAGGTTTTCGTTATTAGCAGGGCAAGTGTATTGGATGATCAGGTAAACAGCTTTAAAAATGAGTTATTGGGAATTCCCGGGGTGTTGTCAGTATCATCCTCTACCGCTGTTCCGGGTCATGACAATAATAACAACGGGCACACTATTGTTGGCCGGCCCGAAGAATCTTTCATTCTTACCACCAACTGGGTGGATTTTGATTACCTGACAACCTATGGGATAGAGCTGTCAGACGGTCGCTTTTTCGATCCTAATATAGTATCCGATCAGCAGGCAAGCCTTATCAATGAACAAGCCGTTAGAAATTTCCAGCTTAATGATCCCCTTCAAACCAAATTTGTGGATGGTAATCCAGAAAGGACACACATCCCTGTTATCGGTGTGGTAAAGGATTTTCACCATGAATCCCTTCGAACAGAAATAAGACCTTACATCCTAAAATTTAAGGCCGAAGGATTGAATTTCGGATACGTCAGCATTCGTCTTGACAGCGGTTCACCCAAACCCGTTATTGAGCAAATCAATAAGGTCTGGAATAGCTTCACTGCGCAACAACCCATGTTATCTTTCTTTATGGATGAGGATTTTGAAAGACTATACCTGGAAGAGAAACAAAATGCAGCGTTATCAGTTATTTTTACCCTATTGGCCGTGATCATCGCCTCATTGGGATTGTATGGACTAACCTCTTTCACCATCTCACAAAAAACAAAGGAAATAGGAGTTAGAAAAACTTTCGGTGCCTCTACCTCCGATATCTGGATGATGGTAGTAAAGGAAATTGTTATATTAATTGCGATCTCAACGGCTATAGCCTGGCCTCTTATCTATTGGGTTGCAGAAAACTGGCTGCAGAATTATTACTACCGGATTCAGCTTAATCCACTGGATTTCGTTCAGGGTCTTTTTTTGGCAACCTCCATCGCCATGATTACCATTAGTTACAGGGCCATAAAAGCAGCAAGTCTGAATCCTTCAATCTCCTTGCGATATGAATAATTTCCTCCCCGCCGCATGAAACATATTGGCCTGGCAGAAGGCCTCAGGAGTAAATCCTGATTGAATAGCTATAATAGTGACCTACGAGGCTGTCTCTTAGTTGGAGACAGCTTCTTATTTTAGTCATCCTAACATCTAATATCCACTGAT
>JBEPXC010000152.1:8072-8686 GCA_041642035.1 Sphingobacteriia bacterium | reverse complement strand
GAATATCGATGGTGGATTTTAGCTGGCTATCCACACCGGTAGGATTGGTAATCAAACCCACGCGCTTTCCCTTGAGAATGGTAAAGTCGGTATCGCGCAAAACTTCAATGCCTGTTTTCACCTGAGCGTTTGCCTGCATCATCATCGTAACAAATATTATCAACAATAAAATACTACGTTTTATATTCATAATAATGGGTATTTTTCGTATGAGACTTTGACTTAAATCTTATCTTTGAGTATGCTTTTTAAAATTATTTAAAAAACAAAAATAGTAAATTAAATCATTGAACTAACTCTTTTTCGACATTTTTAGATAACGTAAACTTTATACCCTTTCAAGCTTATGAGAAAATTACGCAAAACCTGCCTGTTGCTTGCCTTTTTTCTGCTTTCCAGTCCCCTCTTATTTGCTCAAACCTCCCCTGGCATCCGCTTTGCCTTCTTAACAGATATCCATGTATTGCCAGGGAGTGAAAGCTCCGAAAACTTAAAAAATGTAGTGGCAGAAATCAATACTTTATCCCTGGATATGGTTATAGTATCAGGCGATGTAAGCAACCAGGGCTCCGATGAGGAGCTCCTCCATGTGAAATCGATTTTGGATGAACTCG
>JBEPXC010000152.1:0-8062 GCA_041642035.1 Sphingobacteriia bacterium | reverse complement strand
CCGTACCACATCATTCCCGGCAATCATGAAACCAACTGGTCGGAGAGTGCCGGACAGACCTTCTCGCAGCTGTGGGGCAACGACAGGTTTCTGTTTCAGGAAGGCGATTTTCTCTTTGCCGGAATCAACACCGGGCCTTTTATGCGTATGGGCGACGGACATGTAAAACAACAGGACATCCGATGGCTACAAAGAGAACTCGACAAACGCATGAAACCCGGAGTAAAGCTGTTGTTCTTTGCCCATTACCCTCTTGCCGAAGGACTGGATCAATGGTTTATCATCACCGAACTATTAAAAAAACATTCCACCGTCGCAGCTTTCTGCGGACATGGACATCGGCTGCAGCTGCTTAATTTTGATGGCATTACAGGTATCATGGGGAGATCTATGGTATTGCGAGGCGATCATGTTCCCGGTTATAATATTGTTGAACTTACCAGCGACAGTCTTAAGGTCTACGAAAAAATAGTATCCAAACCTACTGAAGAAGCCTCCATACAATTTGCCCTGGATGAGCCCGTACCCATCACCGATAAAACCATCTCTCCCTTGCCTGATTATACAGTAAACCACGAATATCCTCAGATCACGCCCGTTCATCATTTTACCGATTCAGCATCTGTATTTACCGGGCCACTCGTGCTGGGCGATACGCTCCTGGTATACGGCAATTCGGTGGGAACCATCAAAGCATTAAACATCCCAGGTGGCAAGGTGCAATGGGAAATTCAGGCCCATGAACCCATTTTCTCAACGCCTGTGCTGGCTTCAGATAAGATCATTGCAGCCGATGCTGAATTCCTCTATGCCATAGAGAGCTCCACCGGCGATATCCTTTGGAAAAAGCCAATGACCAGTCCTGTTGTAGCTACTCCTCTTGTGGATGGCGACTATCTTTACCTGGGCATCGGCAAGGAAGGCATGTATAAGATAAGGGTATCGGATGGAGAGACCATTTGGGCCTACGAAAATATTGACGGGCTCATACAATCACGTCCTGCCCTGAAGGATGACCACCTGGTCTTTACAGCCTGGGATACCCATCTGTATTGTCTTGACAGCCAAACGGGAAGTCTGCGCTGGAAATGGAATAATGGCAAAACGGCTGTACTACTATCCCCGGGCAATGTGGTGCCGGTTATTGCCCATGGAAAGATATTTATCGTGGCCCCCGATCGCTACATGACGGCCCTGGATTTATATACCGGAGAACAGCTTTGGCGCACCAACCGGCACCAGGTAAGGGAATCTATGGGTATATCTGCTGATGGCGAAAAGGTGTTCGCTAAGCTGATGAACGATTCCATCATAGCAGTCTCCACCCTACCCGCCTCTTTTGAGCTGCTGTGGATTACCGATGCAGGCTTTGGCTACGACCACAACCCCTGCCCTATCCTGGCCGACCAAAACTATATCTATACCGCTACACGCAATGGAGTAATCATTGCCCTGAATGATCAGCAGGGAGAGCTAAGCTGGAAACACAAAATCGGAAACTCAACGGTAAATTTCTTCTTTGAAGGCGACAGCAGATACCTGTGGCTCACTAGTGCCGATGGTCAGATCGTGGCCCTGCCACGGAGGGAGTGAAAAGGAAAAAATTGAAAAGTTGACCCATCCCCGACCCTTCCCTACAAGCAGGGAAGGGTGACTCCTGTACTGAATATCTGCTAAACAATTAAGATATTTCTCTTTCTTCCTTTTGTTATACAATGCCTATCCCACGAAACACGCACTGCCCCTTCCCTCCCTATCTGTAGGGAAGGTGCCCGAAGGGTGGGTGGGTCAAAAGAAAAAAAACCCTGGTTGCGATTCGCAACCAGGATCAACCAAAACTAAACACATGAAATTCACTTAAGAATGACCTCCCGGGCAACTGTAATCAGGCTACACGTGGGTACCATCCAACAACCAAAAACAAATCTATTTCAACAAACATTATTAACCAATCACTAGCTTCCTTACTGAGACAGTATTATCAGCTGAGAGTCGGAGTATATAAATTCCTTTTGAGAGGGAGCTAAGGTTAAGCACCTGGCTCACCAACCCATTTAATCGTTGTTCGTGCAACACCTTACCTTCCAGGTTGGTTATCTGCAGCAAATGCTCTTCGAAAAATTTTCCCTCTAGGGTAAAGATCCCATTGCCCGGATTGGGAAAGATTTTGATGTTTTCATGCACCAGATTCAACACAGCGGTATCATCTTTTTCAAGTACCGTTATGATGGCCGTCACTATAAGTTCTGTTTCCGGATCGGTCTGCTGTACGCCCTGGGGAAGCTCAAAGCTGCCGGTAGCGGTATAATCGCCAGCCATGTCACTCTGATAGGTTTCGGAGGTCCAGCTCAGGGAAACCCTATGGCTGGTGCCATTAGAATCCACAATAGTCGTTGTGGTGTCAAGCAGGGCCAATGCATCTTCCTTCGGGGTATCAAAGGGCACCGTTATATCATCTACATCGTTGATCAGTGCAATAGTATTAACCTCTTGCTGCACTTCGTAGGAGACAACCCTAACGGCATCGGCCACCACATATTGATTGGTGGTTGCTCCGGCCGTTATTCTTACCTTCTCCTCCTGGGTGCCATCGAACTGATAGGTACCGATAAGGTTCCAGAAGGAACCCCCGATGGTTTGATTTACGGCAACCTTATCCGTACCCCCTGCATGGGTGATATAGAAAGGCGTATCGGAAGCGCGGTTGGCATGAGAGGTCCACCAGCCGTATATTTCGTACTCGCCGGCCTGGGGAAGATCCAGGGGGAAATTAAAGTACTCATCATCCGTTGCCAGGGCATGCAGTTGAGCCTTATCACCATAATAACCATCATTGGCAGATGCAAACCATGATCCGGCCGAGCTAACTCCCGCATCGCCCGTATCAATAAATTTTTCAAACGTAGGTGTCTTAGGAATATCAAGAGAATCAGCATGCACTATGGCCAATATGGTGGGTACGCCCCGCCCCTGGTCGTATAGGCTCGCTGCTCCGGCCGACATGGCTGTAGAACCACCTCCATCAAGATTCATGGCGCCCTGGCACCCAAGATCGAATAGGGTTTGTGCCACATCACCAATTTTCATGCTGTTGGTAACAAACATAATAACTTTGTTATCCACCGTGTATCCAACAGCAGTACGAGGCCTGAAATCGGTAAGATAGACCCCTGAGCCCCAGAATACTTCTTCGCAATAGGTTATGTCAATGGCGCCATCTTTTATAAGCATAGGGCCTCCGCCCAGTCCATAGGCAATGTCTTCATTTTTAACGCCATTTGATTTTAAAGGAGAAGGCAGAGGATCGGGGTCATCGCATGTATAGTCCAATGGCCGGTCGTACACATAGATATCATTAAAATCCACAGAGTGATGATACATCCATTCGGTAGCAGCTGTACGGTCGGTATTGATGGCAAAAACGGGCCGGATAACCGGGTAGGTTTTGGTAACATTATTAACGGTACGACTGAGTGCTGTAATATTTCTGGCCGCCACAGTGCCCGGATAAATTACGGAAGAAACAGATGTTGAGCCACCAAAAAAGCCACCATTAATGGCACCAAAAGCTCCAACATCTTCTGCAAAATCATTAACCTGCATCACGCTGGCTTTCATATAGGGCCGCACGGCTATTCCCGGTACATTCAGGTCGACCTCGTAGTAATAGGCAAAGAAGGAATTGTCATTATCCTTAGTACCATGAAAGAGTTTTACACCTTCGGGTAATTCATAGGTTGAAGATACATCCAGCCATTGTAGGGTCTGGGCCGGTAAAATCAAGGGAATTAAAACCAGAACCACTATTATAACTATATTTTTCATTCTTTCTTATTTAGGTGAAAAGTCATGATATATGAGCTAAATCCTTCAGGTAAGTGAAAAAAGCAAAACAAAATTAAATTTTTTTAAAAACCTGACAAAATTATTTTCGTAATAAATGTATATTTGCATAAAGTTTATCCGGTAAACATAAACTGACCATTTAGTTCATACTGGAAATAATCCCAATTCAACAAGAAAATCAAACCCTATAAACGGACGGTTATGATAAGAAAAATATCAAAAATAGACAGAGCCGACATTCAATTCACCAATGTCGAAAAGACCTTCATAGAGAAATCCGGAATGGATGATTTCAGCACCATCATTCCTTATATAGTAGTAGACAATTTCCCAAAACTGGGCCTGATAACCGCTCTTCGCTTTCTGGAATGGGTAAGCGAGAATCCTGAAGGCGTGATAAGCCTTCCAACAGGTAAAACCCCCGAGTTTTTTATCCGCTGGACCGATCACATGATCAAAAACTGGGATAACAAAAGTGGGGCAGCCATGCGCGAAAAATACGGCCTCAACATAGCTAAAAAGCCCAATCTAAGCCGCCTTCAGTTTGTGCAGATTGATGAATTTTATCCCATCAACAGCAAACAACACAACAGCTTTTTCGACTATGTAAATAATTTTTACCTGCGTGATTTCGGAATGGATAAGTCACGTGCTTTACTCATCAACAGCGATGAGATACATCTTGCCGAAGGAAAACATTACAGCGAAGTCTTTCCCGATGGAAAAATCGACCTTTCCCTTCGTTACCGTGAATCACGCTCTACACTGGAAGAGTTGCAACAAAAATCTATCTTCCTCATCGACGACTGGTGCAGTGATTATGAGCAACAGATACGTAACAAAGGTGGTCTTGGATTCTTCCTGGGGGGTATTGGCCCTGATGGACATATTGCCTTTAACGTGCGTGGCTCCGATGAGTTCAGCACAACCCGCCTTACCGCCACCAATTTCGAAACACAGGCGGTAGCTGCATCCGATCTGGGGGGTATTGAGATTAGCAGAAACAAGCTCGTCATCACCATCGGTCTGGAAACCATAACCTACAACCCCGATGCCGTAGCCATCATTATTGCTGCCGGTGAAGCAAAAGCCGGTGTGGTGAAACAATCGCTGGAGAACGAGATGTCGAATCTATACCCTGCGTCTGTACTGGCAAAACTCAGCAATGGTCGTTTCTATCTCACACAGGGTGCAGCATCTCAGCTTACCGACCTGGTTAACAAACATTATCATACCGGCGAATGGACGCATGAAAAGAGCGAGAAAGCCGTGGTAGACCTTTGCAAAAAAGCTGGCAAATTTGGTCACCGTCTAAGTTTGGAGGATCTGAAAAACGATCCCTTCACCCGTCTTATCCCCAATCTCGACGAAAGCATCGTTGCCAAAGTATCGGACACCATAGAAGACAAAATAAAGAGAGGATTGCAGGAAGAAGAAAATCAGGTGTTCCTGCATACAGGCCCACACCACGATGATATCTCTCTGGGCATACTGCCTTTCATCACCAAACACATCAGCACGCCCTCCAACAAGTTTAAGTTCGCTGTGCTTACCAGTGGATTTACAGCCGTCACCAACCGCTTCGTAATAGACCTGCTCAACGACACCAAGAAACTTATTGACAAGGGTAGGATACAAATGATCAAGTATTCTGACTTTTTTGATGTGGGATATAAGCTTAAAAACGACAAGGATGTTTATCACTATCTCAATAATGTGGCCTCAGGAAACAGAGAAGAATGCCGCAGGGGGGTGTGTCACCGTATGGTCCGGGCCCTGGTAGAAACCTATCATGTAAAAAATCCTGACCATTTGCGCGACACCCTCAATGAGGTTATCGTGATACTTAAGAACAGTTACGAAGGTGAAAAAAACCCACCCAAAATCCAGCAATTAAAAGGAATGATCCGTGAATTTGAGGAAGAGTTGGTATGGGCACATTTTGGTGTACAGGTAAAGAATGTGGAACATCTGCGCCTGGGCTTTTACAAAGGTGATATATTTACGGAGCAACCCAAGCTGGGTCGTGATGTAGAGCCCGTGCTTAAGCTGCTCAAGGAAGTTCGCCCCACCGTGCTCAGCCTTACCTTCGACCCCGAAGGCAGCGGACCCGATACCCACTACAAGGTATTGCAGGCTACTGCAGAGGCCCTGCGCATGTGGAAACAGGAAGAAGACCTCTCCCAACTCCGAATATGGGGATATCGAAACGTTTGGTATCGCTTCAACCCGGCAGAAGCCAACATCATCTTCCCCGTATCGCTGAATGCCATGGCCGAAATGAATGAGTCGTTCACCAACTGTTACCTCAGCCAGGTAGATGCTTCTTTCCCCAGCTATGAATTGAATGGCAAATTCAGCTCACTGGCACAGAAAATATGGGTAGAACAACTTAAAGATGTACAGCTGCTCCTGGGTAAAAATTATTTCTACCTCAATGAAGACCCACGTATCCGGGCATCACACGGTTTGCTGTACGTGAAAGAAATGAGTGTTGATGAATTCCTGTCGCATGCCAGAGAACTCAAAGAGTCTATGGAAGGCATGGCCGTTGGATCATAAAAATAAGAGTAAATAAAAAATCACTCCAGGCGAGGGTTTGTGACATTGCTTGCTCTTCGTACCCACCAGATAATTACTATGGTGAGCACGAAGCTCAAAGAAGCAAAGATCAGGCCCTCGCTGCCTTTACCAATATTCTCGAAAGTACCATCGGTAATCTGCTGATGAAACAGGTAATAAAAAATTACTGCAGCAGCATTATTCACAAAATGAGCAACCATGGCAGGCCATAAACTGCCGGTATATACTACCAAGTAGCCAAAGAGTACACCCAGGATCATACGCGGGAAGAACCCGAAAAACTGTATATGGATGGCACTGAAAATTATAGCAGTAATCCATACCACCAAGTGCTTGTTGACCACCCACTTTCTAAAGATGCGCATCAACACACCTCTGAACATGAACTCCTCACCGATAGCCGGAATCAAAGCCACCATAAAAAGATTCAGCATCAATCCCCCAATAGTATCTACATTCAAAAACCTATTGGTCATTTGCTCGGCACTCTCCTCTGCACTTCGCATCCACCGCTCAAGCCCCTGCAGTCTGTCAGGCAGGTGCATCTGCATGTTCATTTCGAGAATGTAGTTGATAAAAGGTACCGAAACAAAAATCATCAGTGCCGAAATAATCAGTATCCTGTTGGAAGGCCAGCGGTCGAGATAGAGGTAGGAGGAAATGTTTGGGCCAAAAAACCAGGCCACAATAAGAGAAGGAAGGATAAACATGCCCAGGTGACTGATGATTTGAAGATACTTTGAAAATCCCACATTGGATGGGTCATTCATGTCCAGGCCTTCCATCAGCTGCGTCAGGTTTTGATCCACAAAGGGAAGAGCCAGCAAAAATCCTGCAATAACCACTATCATAGCTACAAACAAAACAATGCCCAACGTAAAGAGCAGCTGCCCTGTAGGATGAATATTACCCAATATTGCTTTTTTTTCCATGTCGATGATTACTTTTGTGTGTCGGTTTGCAGTAAAGGAAACAATCCATTACCATCTTTTGCCTGTAGGTTTATAGATGCCTATTCAGACTGCAAACCTAATTGAATTTTTCCTGTTGAATAACAAAAAACTACATAAAAAATATGTTTCATAACCGAAAGGTAAAAATAGGTAATATTGAATTTCAGCGCATCCCCCTGATTTTAGCACCCATGGAAGATGTCACCGATCCACCCTTTCGGGTATTGTGCCGCGAAAAAGGAGCCGACTGGGTGTTCTCTGAATTTATTTCGGCAGATGGGCTCATTCGCGATGCAAGCAAAAGTTTAGTAAAGCTGGATATCTTTCCCGGCGAGCGACCCGTTTCCATACAGATTTTTGGTGCACACATCGATGCCATGGTAGAGGCCGCAAAAATAGTAGAGCAATCACAGCCCGACTTTATCGACATCAACTTCGGATGCCCCGTGCGTAAGGTTGCAGCAAAAGGAGCCGGCGCGGGAATGCTGCAGGATATCCCCAGGATGATAGAGATGACCCGTCAGGTGGTGGCTGCCGTCAAGACTCCGGTAACGGTAAAAACCCGCCTGGGTTGGGATGAAAAAAGCAAGCATATACCTGAAATTGCAGAGCGCTTGCAGGATGTTGGTATTGCTGCCCTTACCATTCATGGACGCACCCGTAGCCAGTTTTACACCGGC
>JBEPXC010000151.1:0-8820 GCA_041642035.1 Sphingobacteriia bacterium | reverse complement strand
TTTCCCTGCTCATTAATAAAAAATCCATCATCCTATTCTGTTATACTTGTAATGTAACGCTTGCTGATGGGTATACGCTCTACAACATCAGGGCTTTCATCTTCGATATAATAATATTCAATATTGGTATCCTGCGCTGCTCTCAACACAGCAGGAATATCGATCTGCCCGCTACCCAGCACAACATCATTTTCCTTGGGTGTGCTACCCGAAAAATCGCCAACCACACCCTTCTTCAGGTCCTTGAGATGCATCAGGCGGAAGCGTTCGGGATATTTTTCCAACAAGGCTACCGGATCGGCACCCGGATGGGTCACCCATAGGATATCCATTTCAAAGTTCACATACTCAGGGTTGGTGTTCTGAACGATATAGTCAAAGAGAGTACCATCCTCATGAGGAATGAATTCAAAGCCATGGTTATGATAGCAGAAGAAAAGACCTTTTTCCTGTAGAGCTTGTCCGCCACGGTTAAAATCTTGTACAGCCTTTTGTGCTCCTTCAAGGGTAAAGTGGCCTTCGCGGGGAATAGAAGCCACACGTACATATTTGGCACCTAAAGTAGTTGCATCCTCAGCAACCCTTTCTGTATCATTCACTAATGCATCATAACCAACACCATACGACGTACATATCATGCCTCTCTCATCAAGCATCTGTCGCAAATCAGTCGCTGACTGTCCAAAGAGATTGGAAAATTCAATATTGGTCATTCCCATTTCTTTTATCATGTCCAGGGTAGCGGGTACATCTTCAGCAAACTGATTGCGGAAAGAATAGGAGACCACTCCCGGATCAGGCACCAATGGCTTTGGCTCCTGCTGGCATGAAGCAAAAATGAGGGAGTTGAGTATCACTCCAACAGTTAAAAGGTAAAGTCTGCACATTTTCATTTTCTTTTATCTTTTTGGATAATTAATATATAGGAAATTAATGTAAAGATTACCCCAGCAATCAACTGTTGTTCCCAGGGGCTTGTTTTATCTTAATCAAATCCAAAGTATTTTTTAGCATTGTAGTAAGAAATGTCTTTTACCATAGCCCCTACCAGCTCCATATCATTGGGTATTTCGCCATTGGTCATATCTGTTCCAAGCAAATTACAGAGTATACGCCTGAAATAATCATGACGTGGATAGGACAGAAAACTGCGGGAATCGGTAAGCATGCCTACAAATCTACTCAGCAGACCCAGACTTGAGAGAGCATTGATTTGCCTCTCCATTCCGTCTTTCTGGTCAAGAAACCACCAGCCACTGCCGAACTGCATTTTCCCTGCTACGGTACCATCATTGAAATTCCCGGTCATGGTGGCTATGAGTTCGTTATCGCGGGGATTTAGGTTGTAGAGAATCGTTTTGGTAAGTCGATTACCCAGATCAAGCTTATCAAAGAAATACGACAATGGTTTTGCTACTTCAAAATCACCAATAGAATCAAAGCCCTTATCAGCACCCAAATGATTGAACATACGGGTAGAGTTATTGCGCAGGGCACCCAGATGAAACTGTTGCACCCATCCCTTTTCATGATCCATGATGGCAAAATGAATAAGCATGGCCGATTTGAACTTCAACACCTCAGCTGCGTTGAGAGACTTACCCGAACGTATTTTTGAAAAGATGATTTTTATCTCATAATCGGTAAAATCCTGAGCATAAATGGTTTCGAGGCCATGATCGGAAAGCCGACAGCCCTGCTCATGGAAAAACAGGTGCCTCTTACGCAACGCATGTATCAGGTCGTCGAAACGTGTAATGGAGGTTTTGGATGCCTTCTCCAGTTTGGCCAGATAATCGTTGTAAGAGACCGGATTTTCTACCATCATAGCTTTATCCGGACGCCAGGTAGGCAGCATCTTTATTTCGAATCCATCTTTCCGTGCCTTCTTATGATGGGCAAGGTTATCAACAGGATCGTCGGTGGTGCAAACCAGTTCTACCTTCATCTTGCGCATGATATTTCGTGCACTGAACTCATTCGTATTGAGCATCCCGGTGGCCTGATCATATATTTCCCGCGCTGTAGAGGGATTTAGCAGTTTTGTTATACCAAAAGGCCGCCGCAGCTCCAGGTGAGTCCAGTGGTAGAGTGGATTCCTGAGGGTCTGTGGTACGGTTTGCGCCCATTGTTCAAACTTTTCATAATCAGAAGCATCACCCGTACAGTATTTCTCATCAACTCCTGCGGCACGCATGGCCCGCCACTTATAATGATCGCCATCGAGCCATATCCTGGTGAGGTTTTCGAATTTACGATCATTGCCTACTTCCTCAGGAGGCAGATGGCAATGATAATCAATAATAGGCATGTCTTTGGCATACCCATGATACAATTCTTCTGCAGCTTTGTTTTGCAACAGAAAGTTTTCATCCATAAATGCTTTCATAATTCGCCTGGTATAGAATTTGAAAAATTATTGTAAAGCCCTTTATAAGGAAACATTGTTCAAGGCAAGGGCTAAGGGTTGAAACAAATAGGTCTACAATGCAAACAGTCTTTTCAGATGCCTGTCAAAAATATTCTCTGTGACCTGTTTTCCAACCAATTCTTTATTATCAGCCAACAAGTTAATAAAAATATTGCTCGATTCGGCAGCTAGTTTATAAGAAACATGCATTAATTGCCTGAAATGTAGGTTGTACAACGGATGATCAGGTATATGTCTCAGGGTATTGGCCATTTTTTCTCCATCCCATTTTTGCACCTCGGCTACTGAGGGAAGTTTACTCTTATTGATATCTATAACCGTTGCATAAGGCCCTGCCAATTCATCAAAGCGCTCCAAAGCACCCTTATAAATGTCTTTTATCAGTTGAAGGGCCTCACCACCGGCCAAAGAAAGCCCGATAGCTTCTTCCAGCCAGGTTGTTCCGGCCGTTTTAACATGAATACCCTTATCATGTTTCTTAATGAGATTTCCCATTATGGGATATATGCTGAATTTATCGCTGCCACTATGCACGCTTAACTTAAGGCTTTTAGGAAGCTTAAATTCTTGTATGGCTTTGTCTATGACCAGTATATCCTGTTCAAATTCCTTAGCGAACCACGCAACATCTCCCACATAATCGACACCCTTGTTGAATCTGCCGGTAAATTTGGGCGCAATCGTTTGGGCGGGAATACCTTCTTCGGCAATGGCGCTCAGAATGAAAAACAACTCTATGGGAGTTTGCGCTTCATTTACTTCATCCATACTAATTTCTGTCACGAAATTTCCTTTTCCCTTTTTGGCTTCTATATGTCTATAGATAACACCAGCCTGTTTAATGGCAAAAAGGAATTTATCAGCAATATCTTTCAGATGGGATACTGAAATAAGATAGGGTTCGGTTATACCGCGCACCTTAAAATGACCTGCATAGCGGGCATTGCTGTTAACAAAACCATCCAGTTGCTCCTCCGTTGCTTTTTTACCAATGAAGTCTGCCACATCTATGGTGAAAAAATCGCAGTGGTCAATAAATTTATCCACATTGCTCATATTGATATGATCGGCATCGACAAAATAGGGTTTTGACCACCCAAGGTGCTTCACTGCTGCCTCAGCAGCCACTCTGGTTTCTTCGGGTTCTGAATGAATGGTCATATGCTCGCGGTTGGATTTATTCCATACCGGAATCACTTCCACGCCCAGCTCCAGGGCTTTTTCTATGGCTTTCAACTGGGCTTGGGCCTGCATTGAGAACCTGTCTCCTATTCCAAAGGAGTACTTTCCTAAATTCATGATTGGCATTTTATATGATTAAAATTTTACCTCCGTGTGCGTGCACGAAATTACTCATTTATATTTTACCCAGCCACATTTTGCAGGAAAATAATTTATAGGATTTTTTCCTGCATGCAGAAAGGCATTGCTTTGATTGCATTCTACAGTTGCCCTATTCAATAAAACAACTGAATACCATTTAATAAACAAACCCATTAAGCATAAGTTTTCTCCGTGCGATCGAAATGAAGGGTTCTTGGGAATAATGAATTGGATGAAGGTGGGTGAGGGCTTAGCTGATAATTCTTTGTAAAAAATATTTACCGTGTGCGTACACGATGTAAAAAAATAGTGTACCTTTGTCTTCGTTCTGTTCATCTTTATAGTATCAACAGCAGAAAATACACCTATGAAAGAAAACTTCACCCGAACAAAAATATCAGATATTGCCCGCCTGGCAGGTGTCTCAGCCGGAACAGTTGACCGGGTGATCCACAACCGAGGCGAAGTGGCCGTCAAAACCCGGGAGAAGATCCTTCAAATCATCAGCGAGCTCAATTATGAACCCGATATCCTGGCCAGTACCCTGGCCTCAAAAAAAGAAATCAGGTTTGCTTCATTGATCCCTCTGGCCGATGCGGGTAACCCCTTTTGGATATCACCCAATGAAGGCATAAATGACGCATGGGAAGAAATAAAACATTTTGGAATCATCCTGGAAAAAAACTTCTTTTCCTATCACGATAAAAAATCTTTCGCCAGCCAGCTGGAAAAGATGATTGAAAGAAAACCCGCAGGAATTGTCATGGCGCCGGTATTTACCAAAGAAACCGCCAATTACATGCAAACATTGCAACAGCTCAAAATTCCGGTTGTGTTCTTAAATGCACAAATGGAGAAACAAACCAATATATCCTTTGTGGGACAGGATCCTTTTCATAGTGGTATGGTGGCAGCCAGCTTAATGGATTTTGGACTAAATGACGATGCAGAGATATACATCATCAACATCATCAGCAAAAAAGGCGGAAACAATCATATTCTTACACGCGAAGAAGGGTTCAGAGCCTACTATTCCAACCCTGTCAAGAACAGTAATAAAAAGCTTATTACCATCGACATCAACACCGACGATGCGCACGAGTTAGAAAGCAAGTTGTTGCAATACATTACAGCAGGTATTCACTCCAAAAAACAGAAAGGCATTTTTGTTACCAACTCAAAGGTCTTTCATGTGGCCGAATACCTCGAAAAAAATGCGCTGAACAACTATATGCTCTTGGGCTATGATTTATTGGAACAGAACCAGCAATGGTTAAAAAAAGGAATCATTCAGTTTCTCATCAGCCAGAAACCCAAAGAGCAGGGTTATAAAAGTATCATGACTCTTTTTAATTATATGGTCATGAAGAAACAGGTTACCAGAAATCAGTTTTTACCCATCGACATCATCACCAAAGAAAATATTGACTTTTATATAAATCACTAAGAAAAAATGCAAACAACAAATTTTGAACATCTGAAGAATAAGACCTGCGTAATCACCGGAGGTGGCGGAGTCCTTGGAACATCTATGGCCGAAGCACTTGCTGCCGTGGGCATGAATATCGTTATTGTTGACCTAAACCTCGAAGCGGCGCAGAAGGTGGCCAATTCGGTAGCTCAAAAATACAACATCCAGGCCCTGGGTATTGCTGCCAGCGTGCTTGACAAAGCCTCACTGCAGGAAGCAAAAGCAAAAATCAACCAGCAATTTGGTAAAATTGACTTTCTAATAAACGGTGCAGGCGGTAATTCACCCAAGGCAACCACTAAGGTGGAACAAATAATCCCACAGGACAACGACATCTGGAACAACAGTTTCTATGGCTTGCAGCTTGAAGGCTTTCAGCAGGTGTTCGATCTAAACTTCATGGGTACCTTACTACCCACCATGGTATTTACCACCGATATGATAGAATCGGGAAAAGGTGGTGTAATCAACATCTCATCCATGAATGCCATTAAGCCTCTTACCAAAATACCGGCTTACAGCGCAGCCAAAGCGGCTATCAATAATTTCACTGAGTGGTTGGCCGTACACCTGGGTAAAACCGGAATTCGTGTCAATGCCATTGCACCGGGTTTCTTCCTTACCAACCAGAACAGGTTTTTGCTAACCGACGAAAATACCGGCGACCTTACGCCCCGGGGCAATAAAATCATAGCCAGCACACCCATGGGTAAATTCGGTAATCCGGAAGATATTAATGGAACATTGCTCTTCCTGCTCTCCGACCTGTCAGAATTCATTACAGGTGTGGTTGTTCCGGTAGATGGAGGGTTCAGTGCCTTTGGCGGAGTATAACCTAAATATAAGCTGCTTCAGCAAACATCAAATGTATTACAAAAGGGGACTGGTAAGACCACCCTTATGATGATAATATGCAACAATAGATCAATAATACTATTAAGATAATCCGACAACACGAATAAAAGATTTAATTATGACTAAAATGATAGAAACATGGAGATGGTATGGTCCCAACGACCCGGTATCTCTATGGGATATACGCCAGGCCGGCGCCACAGGTATTGTTAATGCATTACATGAAATACCTATAGGAGCTGTATGGCATCTGGATCAACTCATCGAACGCAAACGCATCATTGAGTGGGACGATTCCACTCATCCTCCACGGGCCACGGGCTTAAAATGGCAGGTGGTTGAAAGCATTCCCGTGCACGACAGCATTAAGCTGGGAAAACCCGACCGGGATCAATACATCGAAAACTATATTACCAGCATAAAGAATGTAGCTTCCATAGGCATCAAAACCATCGTGTACAATTTCATGCCTGTGGTCGATTGGACACGCACTAACCTAGACCTTGAGCTGGAAGATCGCTCCAAGGCGCTATCTTTCGAAATGTCTGATTTCATTGCCTTCGACCTGTTCATCCTCAAAAGAGAAGGTGCTTCCAACGATTATGCAACTGCAGAAACAGAGAAAGCTTTTGCACGCTTCAACCAAATGAGTGATGAGCACAAAAGCATCCTCCAGCATAACATCATCGCCGGATTGCCCGGTGCTTTTGAAGGCTATTCTTTGGAGGAATTTCAATTGCGGCTGGATGAATACAAAAATATCGACAATAACCACTACCGCATGAATCTGGCTTATTTCCTTGAACGGATTGTTCCTGTGGCCGAAGAATGCGGAGTAAAACTGGCCATCCATCCCGACGACCCCCCACGTTCATTGTTCGGATTACCACGTATTGTGAGCACCCTCGAAGACTTTGAACAAATACTTAAGGTATCCTCCAGCATAGCCAATGGCTTTACTCTTTGTACCGGTTCTCTGGGCGTGAGGGAAGACAACAACCTGGTGAAATTTATTGAGAAATTTGGGCCCCATATCCATTTCGCTCACCTGAGAAGTGTGAAAAGATACCCCGACGGCAGCTTCCTGGAGACAGGACACCTGAAAGGGGATGTTGATATGTATAGTATTGTTGCCGCATTGCTGAAGGAACAAAACACACGACTTTCAAAGCATCGCTGCGACTACAGGATACCCATGAGGGCTGATCATGGTCATGTGATACTGGATGACCTCAACAAACAAACCAATCCCGGATATTCTGCCATAGGGCTGCTCAAAGGTATGGCTGAAATCAGGGGCCTGGAAATGGGAATCGTTAGAAGCACCATGCATAATATTTAGTACCACAACTTTTAAATCGAAGTTTACTATGGCAAAAAATGTAATCATTGCTCAGTCGGGCGGGCCATCACCGGTCATCAACAATTCTTTGAGAGCCATCGTTGAAACGTGTAAGATGTTTCCCGATACGTTCGGCACCGTTTACGGCGGATGGCACGGAATAGAAGGCGTTTTAAAGGAAGAACTTATCAACCTCTCGGCACAGCCGGAAGAAGAAATCTCCTTGTTGCGGGTAACCCCTGCTGCAGGAAGCATCGGCACCTGCCGCTACAAGCTGAAAGATAATCAGAAGAAAGATTTTGCCCGGGTAATGGAAGTTATCAAAGCCCACAACATTGGCTACTTCTTTTACATCGGAGGCAACGACTCCCAGCATACCGCCTTTAAGGTAAGCCAGATGGCTGCCGAACAAGGCATTGAGCTTATTGCCATAGGCGTACCCAAGACCATCGACAACGATGTGGGCGACAGTGAGTTTAAGCTCATTGACCACACCCCTGGATTTGGCAGTGTTGCCCGCTACTGGTCGCACATCATCCAGAATGCCAATGAAGAAAATATAGGCTCCAGCCCCGCCGATCCGGTATTGGTCATTCAAGCTATGGGACGCAAGATAGGATACATTCCTGCCGCTGCCCGTCTGGCCGATCCCAATCGCCAGATGCCTCTGCAGATCTATCTTACCGAAGCACAGCTCAACATCGAACAACTCGCCGACAACGTAAACAACCAGCTGCAAAAAGACGGTCGTTGCATCGTGGTGATCAGTGAGGGTTTTGATGTGGGTGATATTGGCGATGTTAAGGATGCTTTTGGACATACCTCCTTTGGTGCCAGTCAGATGTCGGTATACCAGACCGTGGTCAATTATCTCAACAGCAAAGGCATTAAGGCACGTGGGGCAGCCCGCGGGCAGGTAATGGGTACCGATCAGCGTCATGCCATGATCTATGCCTCTACCGTAGACCTGGAAGAAGCCTATAAGGTAGGACAAAAAGCCGTCGACATTGCTCTTAACCATGGCAATGGATGGATGGCAACCATTCTGCGCGAACCCGGATTCATATACAATGTAAAGTACGATAAGGTACCCCTTGAAAAAGTGGCTCTCTCCGAAAGGTTTTTCCCAAAAGAATGGATCGCCGACAATAAAATTGACGTCACCGACGATTTCATCCGCTATGCCAAACCTTTACTGGGCGAAGACTGGGTGTCGGTGCCCATGATAAATGGTATTCAACGCTTTACCCGGTTAAAACCCATTTTTGCCACCCAAAAACTGGATAAATATACCCCCGAGGCATCCTGATGCGGTCTTTGATGGTCGTTAAAAATAATGCCCCGGAAGGATTAGCTGAAAACAAAATACAACTGTAATAATCTTGTAAAAAAAAGAAT
>JBEPXC010000150.1:0-8913 GCA_041642035.1 Sphingobacteriia bacterium | reverse complement strand
TCAGAATAATGAAAACCAAAATTTTGATACCATCCAGGTTATTCTTGTGGGGCGGAATTATTGATTCGCTTTATTCAGGAGAGTATGTGTTCGGTCTTTAATAAGGTCTTTAATAAAACTTATTGATGTTTTAAGCGTTGGTATATTTATTAAAATATGATTAAATAACATAATTTTAACCGTGAAGCAAAGATAATCTTCTACCAGTGATTTTATATTTTGTAAATTTGCTCGCTTTAAAAAAGTAAATATGTCAAAAAACATTCCATTATTTATAACAGCCATCATACTTGCTATGGCTGTTTCTTCGTGTGTACCCGTTGAGCGAATTGCCTATGTGCAGTCAGATAGCCAATTAATTTTTCAGGGTGAACCTGCCGATATCCGCATTAGGCCGGGTGATGAAATCTATGTTAGAATTACCAGTGCCGACGAGCAGCCCGTAAACTTTGCGGGTGATACTCAAAGAGGAGGAGTGGACCCTCGTCTGGTAAGCTATGTAGTGAATGAAGAGGGTGAGATCAAGCTTCCTTACATTGGCCGCGTGAGCATTGAGGGATTAAGTATTGACGAAGCTTCTGATTCCATTGAAGCCGGGCTCTCAAATTTTTTATATATGCCTTCGGTCTTTATGCGATTCATGAATACTAAAGTTACCGTGCTGGGCGAAGTAGGCCGTCCGGGAGTATATATGTTTGATTATAAAAATATCAATGTGCTTCAGGCCATCGGATATGCCGGTGATATAGGTGTATTCGGAAACAGGCGCAAAGTATTGATTATAAGGGAAGACGGTGGAAAAAGAGAAAAGCATTATCTAGATCTTACCCAGAGCGATGTACTTGAATCCGATTGGTATAACCTCAACTCCGGAGATATCGTTTTTGTTGAACCTTTAGGACGAAAAAGATGGGGTATGGAAACAGTACCTTATAATCTTATCCTGAGCCTAATTACTACAGGCTTATTTGTTTACACCTTTGTTCAAAATAATGTAGAATAACCAGAAAACCTCCCCATGAAAGAATCAAAAGATATCCTTGCTATTAACCTTACTTCCGCATTCAGAGATCTGATAAAGTATTGGTATATCCTTGCTGTTTGCGGAGCATTAATGATTGCTGTTGCATATATTTACCTTAAATATTCCAACAAAACATATAGAGTAAAATCTGCTATCGTATTAAAAACTGATCAAAAAAATAATGTAGGGCGCAGTAATAATGATATTCTACAAGCCTTCGATTTTATGATCCAGGATAAAAACTTTAGAAATGAGCTCTTTTACCTGCAATCTCTTCCCCTGATCAGCGATGTTGTCACTGACATGGGTCTGAGAGTATATTATTATCTGCAGGATGATATTATCCCAAAGCATTTCTCCTTTGGCAAACAAAATATATATAAAAATTCACCCATAATAGTGATATCTGATCAGGGCAATAGCCAACCGGTGAATTTATATTTTCACATAGATATTCTTAACGAGAATCGCTTTTTTATTTCGGCCAAAGGTGAAAATGTAGATCTTTACAATTATGAATCTAATAAGGTAGTGGGCCGGGCTAATGAGTTTAAAATATCCGGGATCTTTGATTTTGGGGCTACCGTAAGTAATGAGCATGCTTCTTTCAGGGTATTGTTGAATTCTAATTATAGAGCTGAAAATTATAGCGGTAAGAATTTGTTCTTTCGTTTCAATAATCCCCGGCTTATTGTCTGGGATTTTAAAAATGGTCTCGAAGTAGAAGGACAGGGAACGGAATCTACCCTTGCTCATGCCAACCTCAAAACAGAGAATACATTGTTGGGCCTGGACTTTCTGGATAAACTCATAGAAACTTATATTGCGCAAAATTTTGAAGAGGCTAATCTGCTGGCCAATAAAACCATTGAGCATATAGAAAGACAACTGGGTGATATCTCAGAAGAGTTATCCCTTTCGGAAAGGCAGATGCAAAACCTCCGGCTTAGCCGAAATGTGATGGATATTGATGAGAAATCATCCAATATATATGCTCAGTTGCAAAATTTCGAAGATCGCCGCACTCAGGTTCAACGAAGACTCAACCATTTGAAACAAATGGAAGATTATTTTACCCAGTTTAAAGATTCTACTGGAATACTGGCCCCGTCTGCCTTAGGATTAAACGATCAGGTACTCAATGGTCTTATCAGTGAACTCACCGTTTTGAATTCCGAAAAACAACGTATGATTAGTCAGGACCAAAGAAGAAATCCCCGCCTGGCAACGGTCAATATCCGTATCGATAACCTTAAAGAGGTAATCAGTGAAAACATCAGTTTTAGTATCAATACTACTCAAAGTGAACTCGCCGAACTTAACGGCCGGATCGCTGAACTTAACCGTGAGTTTGCCATTTTGCCCGGTACACAGAGAGAATTACTTGACATTGAAAGACGGTTCGAGCTAAATGATGCCGTGTATGTCAATCTGCTGGAGCGCAGAATTCAGGCTCAGATCGTAAAAGCCTCCAACCTGCCTGATGCCAAAATAATTGAACCGCCCACATCAGGGGGAGTGGCAAAACCTATACCCGCTATTATTTATGCACTGTTTTTTCTGGTGGGGGTTACTACACCTTCTCTTATCATTATTACCAAGAAACTGATTGTTAACAGAATTGATAGTAAAGAAGATATACGCATTATAACCGATCTCGCCATAGCCGGTTCGATTCCTTCAAGTTCGGCTGCTGAAAAACTCATACTGAACAATCCCAAATCCCCTCTGGCGGAGTCGTTTTATATGTTGCGAAGCAACCTGGTATATTACCTGAGGGGTGGTTCTAATAAAGTAATTCTGGTTACCTCTTCACTCCCCGGGGAGGGCAAATCTTTTTCTGCCATCAATCTGGCTACCAGTTTTGCCTTTGCCAACAGTAAAACCGTGTTGGTAGAGTTTGACCTGCGAAAACCCAGTGACGTAATGAATGGCTTTAATACCGAAGGTATTCTGGGTGTAAGTTCATACCTGATCAACAGAGCATCTCTGGAAGAAATAATAATCCAAACCGAAGAACCTAACCTGGATATCATTCAGGCCGGACAAATACCCCCTAATCCTATTGCTTTGCTGGCCGATAGCAGAACAGAAGATCTTATCAGGGAGCTACGTCGCATGTATGATTTTGTTATCATAGATACTCCACCCTATGGTCTATTAACAGATTCATTTCTTCTTATGGATCACGCTGAGCTCACCCTTTATGTTACCCGTTTGGGGTATACTAAGAAAAGTGCATTCTCCAACAGTATTGACGACCTGGAGCACAAAAAGATTAAAAATCTATATCTGCTGGTTAATGGGGAAAAGGAGAGTAAATTAACCTACGGTTATAAAAATTATCCTTATTACACTAATACAAAAAAAATCAAAAAGAAGGCCCCTAAGCTGGCTGTCCGTTAATGCAGTTATCCCGAAGTTTTTAAACTGACTCCAGGGATTTCTTTAGCTTTTTTGTGTCATACATGCTCTTGTATTGAAGAATAAAAATATAGTTGTTTATAGTTGTTAATGTATTTAAAATTCCAAATTTCCGTCACAAAATAGCTATATTTGCATATAAAGTATAATTAAAAAGATATAAAACCCCATTCTCATTAAACTGACTTATGCTTTTTAACTCCCTTCAGTTCTTATTCTTTTTTCCTGTCGTAATTGCTGCCTATTTCATAATAAACCCCAGGTTTAGATGGATCCTGTTGCTGCTGGCCAGCTATTATTTCTATATGTGCTGGGACTACAGGTATATTGTTTTGATACTTGCTTCCACCATAGTGGATTATTTTACCGGTATTTTAATCTTCAGGACACAGAGCCAGAGAGTCAAAAAGTCATTTCTTATCCTGAGCCTGTTTACCAACTTAGGATTGTTGTTTTTCTTCAAGTATTTCAATTTCTTCGGGGAGAATCTTAATCTTCTCTTTGATCGTTTCAACATATTTGCCGAGGTTCCTGTTTACGATTATCTTTTACCTGTTGGCATTTCTTTTTATACTTTTCAGACCTTAAGCTATACCATTGATATTTATAGAGGTAAGCAGATACCTGAATATCATTTTGGGCGCTTTGCTTTGTTTGTATCCTTTTTCCCTCAACTTGTTGCAGGACCCATCGAACGTTCAGTAAACCTGCTGCCTCAATTTAGGGAGCAATTTTCTTTTGACTATAAGCGTATTAGAGACGGATTGTTGCTTATGTGCTGGGGATTCTTTAAGAAAGTGGTCATTGCCGACAGGCTCGCCGAATATGTTAATACCGTCTACAGTACACCCGATATCTATGGGGGACTTCAAAATGTAATTGCGACCTTCTTCTTTTCCTTTCAGATATATTGTGACTTTTCAGGATATTCGGATATCGCCATAGGTACTGCCATGATAATGGGATACCGCCTTATGACCAACTTTCGCAGGCCTTATCTGGCTGCCAACATCAGGGAGTTCTGGCAAAGATGGCATATCTCCTTGTCAACCTGGTTTAGGGATTATGTCTATATTCCTTTGGGAGGTAAACGAGTAGGAAAATGGCGTTGGCAAATGAACTTGTTTATTACCTTCACCGTAAGTGGGCTATGGCATGGCGCCGAATGGACTTTTATCATTTGGGGTGCACTGCATGGGTTTTATCTCACCTTTTCTATCTGGACACACAACTGGCATAAAAAATTCAATTCCTTTACCCGGCTCGATTCCAATCCGAATATGCTCAGGGTGGCCCAGGCTTTTACCACCTTTGTATTGGTTTATTTCTCATGGATCTTTTTCCGGGCCAATAATACTCAAGATGCATTTCTTATCATTTCAAACATATTTGATGCATCGTTTTTCGATCAATCGCTAAACCTCTTTAGATTTCCAATTGATATGCACATTTCTCTTGTTTCAATTCTGGTACTGTTTACTGTTGAGGTACTGGAGGAAAAATATAACATTTACCGACGTATTCGCTTGTCAAAATACAGTATTGTTAAGTGGATATTGCTTATTATAATAATATTTGCTATTCTGATTTTGGGTATATGGGCGGAAGTAGATTTTCTTTATTTCCAGTTTTAACTCCCGTTGTAACCCCCAAAGAAGTATTCTTTAAGAACTCAATATTATGCGTGAAAAAATTCTGAAAGCAATTATATATATTTCCGGTTTTGTTTGCCTGTATGGTTTGGTGGCCATTAGGTTTTTGCCTATGTATAACCTTGTTCTCAAGGAGAAAACCGTACCTGATTATTGGGATAAGAATAAGTATGGCGAACTGTATTATTTTAATAACATTAGGTATTTCCGGGAAGAAATTCCCGAGGTAAAGCCCAAATTTCAGTTCTCGGAGGATCACGCGTCCCTTGAGGAAGCTGAGATACTTACCTTCGGAGATAGCTTCATGGACTTCTCAAGGCATACGCAAATTTCCCGGAGGATCTTTGATTCACTTCAGACTCCAGTATTTTATGAATACGATTATGACCCCATCAAATTTCTGGGTGAGAAAAATTACAACAACGATGAACCCAAAATATTGCTATATACCAGAACGGAAAGATGGATTCCTATTAACTTTGGTGAGAATCCCATCACAGAAGAGATCAAGACCAACAACAATCCGTCAGGACCAGCTGACAATGAAAAGTCTTCCCTGGCCAAGAGAGGATTCAATAAAATCAAGAATCTCCTCTTTATAGACCGTGCTGATGAGCTGCTCAAAGCAATGTTGCAAAGAAGCTATGTGATTTCTGATATCAATGAATTTATTGCTACCTTAAAGTTTGATCTCTTTGGGTATGTATCTGTCTTTACTCCTCGATATACCCTTGAGCAAGAAACACCCTGGTTGTTCTATGTTGACCAGATTGATAAAGATGAAGTTACCAGCTTTTATTATCCTCATTCAGATCAGGATGTTGCTACTATGGCCGACAATATAGAAAAAATGAGCAAACACTTGTGGGAAAAATATAACTTGCAGATGGTGTTCTTGCCCGTGCCTTCCAAATATACCATCTATTATCACCTGGTTGATCCCGCTGCACAGTACAACAACTTTATACCCCGGCTGTATGCTGAGCTGGATAAAAGACAGGTGACCTATGTTAATCTCTATCAAGCCTATAAAGCATCAGATGAATACGTTTTTTATGGTACAGACGATCATTGGACTGAAGCAGGAGTAAATATTGCCACTGAAAAAGTGTTGAATAAAATTGAAGAAATCAAAGACTAATTTAATTGCAGTAAATTTCACTAATATAAAAATTGAACTATGAAAGTAGTAATACTTGCCGGTGGATTCGGCACCAGAATAAGCGAAGAAAGTGGAATTCGTCCAAAACCTATGGTCGAAATAGGGACCAAGCCCATTTTATGGCACATTATGAAACTGTATTCTTTTTATGGGCTCAATGAATTTATCATTTGCTGTGGCTATAAGGGGAATATGATTAAAGAATATTTTTCCAATTATTTCCTTCATATGTCGGATGTAACATTTGATCTGGCCAATAATAAAATGGAGGTTCATCATAAAGCTTCTGAACCCTGGAAAGTAACTCTGGTAGATACAGGTGAAAATACTATGACAGGGGGTAGATTAAAGAGAGTTGCTCATCATTTGGGTGATGAAACTTTTTGCATGACATATGGTGATGGTGTTTCAGATATTAACATAGCCGAAACAATCGAATTTCATCAACAACAGGAAGCTTTGGTTACTCTTACTGCTGTGCAGCAACCAGGTCGTTTTGGATCCTTTACCCTGGGCGATAAGGAGAATTTCATCTCTAGCTTCCGCGAAAAACAACGTGGCGACGGAACGGATAATGCATGGATTAATGGCGGCTTCTTTGTAATAGAACCTCAGGCAATCAAGCTAATCGATGATGATAGCACAGTATGGGAAAAGAAACCCCTTGAAGAACTGGCCAGTAACAATCAGTTGGCTGCTTTCAAACATTATGGTTTCTGGCAGCCCATGGATACCCTGCGAGACAAGCATCTTCTGGAGGATCTTTGGAATTCAAAGCAAGCCCCATGGAAAATCTGGTGAAATTACATGGTTTTATCCCTGAGAGATTTACCCTATGGATTGTCCCGTCATTAAATACGGCAAGCAAACCTTAAGCGGCCTCACTCAGTCCAATAACTTTACAGCCTATCTGGCTATTTAAATAGAATCAATCTGGATGAACTAATACTCAGAATATGGTATTGGAATTTTTGAAGGCATTCTATCTGAGCTTTTAAATTAAATGAGTTTCTTCTGATTATTTAAACAATGCGACAAAGAAAACAAGTTTTATCATTTTTCAGAGATAAGAAAGTACTAATTACAGGGCATACCGGATTCAAGGGATCATGGCTTACGCAGTGGTTATTGATGCATCAGGCACGTGTTTTTGGAATATCCAATTCCATCCCAACCAATCCCTCACTCTTCGAGGTCCTCTCTCTGGAAAAGCAAATTGAAGAGCATATCGATCTTGACATCAACAATAAGGATGAGTTTATTGCTCAGATTGCCCGCATTAAGCCTGACTTTATTTTCCACCTGGCCGCTCAACCCATTGTTTCGGTGTCTTATCAGGATCCTATCCAAACTCTCTCAACCAATGTTATGGGAACGGCACATTTGCTGGAAGGAATAAGATATCTTGAAAACCGGTGTGTGGCCATAATTGTTACTACAGACAAATGCTATGAAAACCAGGAATGGGTGTGGGGTTATCGCGAAACCGATCATCTGGGAGGCAAAGACATCTATAGCAGCTCCAAGGCCGCTGCAGAAATTGTGTTCAGTTCTTATTACCGCTCTTTTTTTAAGGACTTACCCAATATAAGGATGGCCAGTGCCCGGGCCGGAAATGTAATTGGCGGTGGTGACTGGGCAAAAGATCGGATTGTTCCCGATTGTATGGTAGCCTGGGATCAGAATGAAAAAGTTATCTTACGCAATCCTTTCTCTACCCGTCCCTGGCAGCACGTATTGGAGCCCCTCAGTGGCTATATTACACTGGCTCACAATCTTTGGCATTCAGAACAATTGGACGGACATAGCTTCAACTTCGGACCGCCGGCCGAAAACAATGTAAATGTACTTACCCTGCTTACCCAGCTGGGACAAAGCTGGGGCATTGAGAATATTGAAAAGGCCTACCTGCAGTCGGGGGAGAGTAATTTTGCCGAAGGAAACCTTTTACAACTTAATTGCGACAAGGCACATCATTACCTGCACTGGCGCCCGGTGCTCGAACTAAACAAGCTGGTGGAATATACCGGCGATTGGTATTACAATTATTATCGTAAAGAAAAAGATGTTGTAGAGTGTACCCGAAGACAGATCAGAGCCTTTGAAGGCAAAGCTGAGAAGAAACAAATCCCCTGGGCTATGCAATAGTGAAGATGTATTCACCTTACAATCAACCAAATAAATTTTGTCACCTATTTATTAAAGAAACAACATGATTATAATCGACAAGGCATTACAGGAAAGAGCCACTGAAAACAACCCCATTAAGGTTGGGATAACCGGACTTGGAGAAATGGGCAAAGGCATCATTAACCAAATAACGCACCATACGGCGGGAATGAAAATCGTAGCCGCCTTTGCACGTAATGTTGAAGGTGCAAAAACAGCTTTCAATAGCCTGGGTATTCAACATGTTGTTCATACCAATAATTTATCACAGGCTGATGATGCCGTGGCAAGCGGTAAAATTGTACTTACCGAAGATGCCGATGTTTTTTGCGCCCTCACCGAAATGGATGTGTTTGTAGAAGCCACTGGTGCTATTGAATTTGCAGCACAAATGATGCTAAAGGCCTTTTCGTATGGTAAGCATGTTCTGTCTTTCAATGCTGAGCTGGATTCTGTGCTGGGCCCCATCATACTAAAAAAAG
>JBEPXC010000149.1:0-8934 GCA_041642035.1 Sphingobacteriia bacterium | reverse complement strand
GATACCTGTTAGCGATAAGAAAATCATTACCATCCCCATGGCATCCACAAGCAATTTTCCGGGTAAGCCCAAAATCTTTCCGCTATGTATTACCCACAGTGCTCTGAACATGGTGGTTTCACGCTTGAAATCAGTTGGGAAAGGCAGGGGAGAAGCGGTGGCCTGAAATTGATTATTGTTTTTTGTAAGGTGTACCAGATTGGAGCGGGTAACGGCCCATACGCCATCGCTGTTTTCAGTAATTCCGGTTATGCGTTTTTCATCCGTTGGCAGGAGAATGCTTTTCCAGCTTCCCTCCGAGAGGTGGTATAAACCAGACATGGTGCCTGCCAATACATCACCACTTTGGGTTTTTATGATTCGGGAGGTTCGACGATTATCAGCGCTGTTTTTTATTCCCGAATGATAGGGTTGAAATTGGCTAAGGAGGCTGTCGGAGAGCCAAATACCGATGTTGCCATACAACAGCAGGCTATCTTTGCCCAAAGGTATTGCCGATTTTACAGCAGACTGATTCCAGTTGTGATAACGGTAAGCTTGGGGAAGGTATTTGCGGTTGATGTCAATGCCGGAAAAAAAGCTCCGATGGTTGAGTACGATGCCACTTATTGCAAATAAAATAATAAATAATGCTGCAAAAATACCCAGCCATCGGTGCAGGAACTTAAACTTCTTCAAGAATTTATCCTTTGATCATGGTTAGCAACATTTTGAATTTCTCAACCGCTAATACAGCGTGAGGAATATTGGCAGGCATAATGATAGATTGTCCTTCTTCAAGGATATAAGGTTTCTTGTCAATAGTGATTTCTACTTTACCTTCTACACATTGCACCATAGCATCAAACGGAGCCGAATGTTCACTTAATTTCTGTCCCTGGTCAAAGGCAAACAGACTGATGTTTCCTGTTGATTTTTCAAGGACTCTTTTACTAACTACACTATTTTCTGAATAGGCTATATCATTTTTAAAGTTGATCAGGGTGGAATGATTAAAATTGCTCATATCTTATTTCTATTTTATAGGTTTAATAATTGATGTTGATTCTAACTTAATTCTGGTTATAAGAATACGATGGAAAACTTTTGTTATTTATTGATCTACTTTTCCGTTTATCTCTTCAAGAAGAATGTATATATCATCAACACAGGCACCACAAACGGTACCCGCTTCGGTTTCATCTTGTACCTGCGCTACACTGGTTAATTTTTTGCTTTTAATCGCATCTTCAACTTCTCCTTTGGTAATTTCCATGCAGGAACATATTATGTCGCTTCTATCCATATTGAATGGTTTTAGATGTTGGGGTTAAAAAATAAACCCCGGAGGGTAGAGAATCTCCGGGGCTTTTTGAGGAATAGTTTAATTCAGGAACAGTTTCATGTCTTCATCTACACTTCCAATAGGTGCTATACCAAAGTTTTCTACCAGTACTTTTGCTACATTGGGAGAAAGGAAAGCAGGCAAAGTGGGTCCTAAATGGATGTTTTTAACACCCAGTGACAGCAATGCCAACAGGACAATTACGGCTTTTTGCTCGTACCATGCGATATTATATGCAATGGGAAGTTCGTTGATATCGTTGAGTTCAAAAACTTCTTTAAGTTTAAGCGCAATTACGGCCAAAGAATACGAGTCATTGCATTGTCCGGCGTCCAGAATTCTTGGAATACCACCAATATCACCAAGAGGTAGTTTGTTGTAGCGGTATTTGGCACATCCGGCCGTAAGAATAACGGTGTCTTTTGGCAGGGCTTCAGCAAATTCGGTATAGTACTCACGGTCTTTCATGCGACCATCGCATCCAGCCATGACAAAGAACTTGCGGATGGCACCAGATTTAACAGCATCTACTACCTTATCGGCCAGTTGCATAACCTGATTGTGAGCAAAACCACCTACAATTTCGCCTGTTTCAATTTCAACAGGTGGCTGACAGCGTTTTGCATGCTCAATGATTTCAGAGAAATCCTTGCGTGCACCTTCTGCACGATCGGGAATATGCTTGCTTCCTTTTAATCCGGATGATCCGGTGGTGTATATGCGATCGGTATAAGTAGCTTTTGAAGTAGGAGGAACAATACAGTTGGTGGTAAAGAGAATAGGGCCATTGAAGGTTTCAAATTCAGTCTTCTGTGCCCACCATGAGCTGCCATAGTTTCCTACAAAATGTTCATATTTCTTGAAAGCAGGATAATAATTGGCTGGTAGCATTTCGCTATGGGTATACACATCTACTCCGGTACCCTCGGTTTGGATAAGTAGGTCTTCCATATCGCGCAAATCATGACCGCTGATCAATATTGCTGGATTATTGCGTGTGCCGATATTAACACTGGTGATTTCGGGATTACCATAAGCAGTGGTATTGGCTTTGTCCAGAAGGGCCATAACTTTCACCCCATGAGCACCGGTCTCAAGAACCAATGCCGTGAGTTCTTCGGCGCTAAGAGTATCGTCCAGGGTAGCTGCCAGGGCTTTTGACAAAAAGTCAAATACATCCTGGTCGATGTGCTTCAGATTGTAGGCATGCTCGGCATAGGCTGCCATACCCTTAAGGCCGTAAATGGTTAACTCGCGCAAAGAGCGTACATCTTCGTTTTCGCTCATCTGCAATACGCCTACCTGCTGCGATTTTCTTTCATACTCCTCGGGGGTGTATGCATACCAGGTGGCTGCTTCGGGAAGCTCATCCTTGTTGATGGGTACGCCGGCTTTTTCCAGCTTGCCTTCCAGTGCTATACGAACCTGGAATCCTTCTCTTATTTTATCAATAAATCTTTGGTGATCAAAATTGGCATTGGTGATGGTCATAAACAATCCTTCGAAGATAAACCTGTCTTCAGCAGATGTGTCAAGGCCATGTTCTCTGGCTTTTACATTATATACAGCAATACCTCTTAACTGATACATCAGTACATCCATGATATTAGCCAATTCCGGTTCTTTTCCACATACACCTTTGATGGTGCAACCTACGCCTTTGGCGGCTTCCTGACATTGAAAACAAAACATGCTCATTTTTTTAATTTTTTAGGGTGTTTAATTTGTTATAAATAATTGAATCTCCTTTTTTGAGTTTGGGTTTGATGATAAATTCGATCAGTCTCAAATCCGGAATAAAATTTTTCTATGGATTATTGCCTTGATAATATAACCATGGGGCATTCAATTTGTTGATAATTAATCACTAAATCCATTCTTCACTTCTTATTTCACCATCCAGCCCCACTACAAGAGCTTTAACAGGTACTTTACGTGAGGCATTTTGCGTTGCCATTTTTGCAATCTGCAACAATCCTGAACAACAGGGGACTTCCATGATCATTACCGTGAGGGTATTAATTTTGGCCAGATCAATCATGGCTGTTAGTTTGTCTACATAAATATCTTTCCCATTATCGAGTTTAGGACAGGCAATAGCTAATCCCTTACCTTTAAGATATTTGCTGTGGAAATTGCCCATGGAGAACGCCACACAATCTGCAGCAAGCAATACATCGGCATTTTGAAAATATGGGGCTTGTGGGTTCACAAGGTGCATTTGCACGGGCCATTGTCCCAGTTCTGAAGGCTGTTCAGCAGCAGGAGTGTTATTTGTAGTGACTTCTTCTTTAGTAAAGGTCATCATTTTTGACCCGGGGCATCCACCTCCGGAATTGTGGCTGTGCATCTTAATATCTATATTTTTTTGGGGGGTGTCTGATGGTGTAGTTGCCATGGGTTGGGAAGCGTTTTTAAGTTTGTTGAGATTTATTTCCAGATTATTATCTTTTATATATTGAATGCCTTGCGTTACAAATTCATCCTGGTTATGATCAATAAGATGGTTTAGATGGGCGATAACGGTCGCTTCTCCATTGGGGGAGATTCTGTCCATTACTTTAATTTCATCATAGGGTTCGGCCTCACGTTCTTCCAATGTAATAGCATCCACAGGGCAGTCACCTATGCATGCGCCCAAGCCATCGCAATATAAATCACTTATCATACGGGCTTTGCCGTCAATTAACTGAAGGGCCCCTTCATGGCAGCCGTCTACGCATAGTCCGCAGCCATTGCACAGGTCTTCGTCTATTTTAATGATGGTTCTTTTCATTTTTAGCAATTATCTTTTGGTTTATATTATTTGCTTTATAACTCAGATACTTTTTTACTCATCAGGTATTTTCTGAATTCGTTACTGAATTTCTGTTCCAGACCGCCAAAAATACAGGTGCCAAAGGGACAGGAGTCGCAATGGTGCTGGCAACTGCTTTCTTGTATTTCTCCTTCAATGAGCTTGTAAATCTCCATCATACTTGACTTCCTTGCTTTTTCGCTGATGAGAAAACCTCCTTTTGGGCCTCGGGTAGAATTCAAATAACCATTCTTGACCAATTGCTGCAATATTTTTGCAATATGATTCTTGGAAAAACCTGTTTTATCAGCCACTTCCTGTGCATTAACCAACTTGCTGCTACGGGCTATTAACCCCATGGAATGCAAGGCGATGGTAGCTGCTTCTGATATGTTTAAAATTTTACTCATGTGGCTGTACATGTATTTAGGTAAAAGAATACGCAAATGTATGAATCATTTTGCAAATAAAGAAACATTCAAATACCTTTTTATTGAAATATTTTTTATGGCCCGGATTAAGTGCAAATAATCAATGATTTACAGAGGAAATAAAAGTTATCAAAACCATTTATTTATGATTTTCGCTTTGCTTTTGAGTCCCTCATTATTGTGCCATATAGCCCCTTGAAAAATATCATTTTGCAAAGTTTTTACGGAAGGCTTATATTCCAGGCGTTTCCATGTCCTCCGGTCAGCCTGACCCGATATTTTCGGAAATGGACAGTCTTCTGGTCTCTTCCTTCGAGCTTCGAGCTTCGTGCTTCCAGCATTTGTTATATAAGAGATTCAAATTGGATGACACCAGTGGGGGATTCTTTAATTCAAGCAGAATATTTATCCAAATAAAGCAAAAGGAAGCAACCCACTGTTTAATTATTAATACTTTTGGTATAGAGTATTATAAAGCAGTGATAATTGAATTTCAGGAGCCATGTCAATAAACATTGGAGCAATTTGCGACAGGGGCTGTTTGCGGGCTAATAATGAAGATCATGTATTGGTAGTCGATGCGATGTTTACTGATGGAAAACGTTTTATCGCCTTACCAGATACACAAAGGATTTTTGTGGCTGTTGCTGACGGAATGGGAGGGCATAATGCAGGAGAGGTTGCCAGCAGTATGGTTTTGAGCAGTTTGCAGAATATCCTTGAAATCCTGGATCAGGATCTTTCTTTTTCGGAGTTTGAACATGCAATGGGGAAATGGTTGAAACATGTACATATAGAATTATTGCAGGCCGGAGATACTGATCCATCTTTATGGGGCATGGGAACCACCCTTACTGGTTTATATTGGGGGCTAAAAGGAAAATATGTTTTTAATGCCGGAGACAGTAGAACCTATTGGTATTACAGGGGGGATTTAAAGCAAATTACCAGGGATCACTCCCCAAGGAGCGATTTAGATTCACCCGCCCCAAGATCCAATCTACTTGTTAACTGTGTAGGAGCGGTAGGACATTCTTATTTGGATGTATTTGATGTAAGTGATAAAGTAGTACCGGGTGCCATCTTTTTGCTTTGCAGCGATGGTTTAACCGATATGATTGACGATGCAACGATTGCTAAATTCTTGAAACCCTTACATCTCATTGATTTAGTTGAAGAGGCAAAAAAGCGGGGTGGTAATGATAATATATCTGTAATAAGCCTTCAGTGGGAAAGCCAGGAATAGTTATTGCTTAGATTAAGAGAAGTTTTTCTCTTTTTTAATAGTATTATAGGCGTCGTTAACTTTTTGAAATTTCTCTTTGGCAGCCAACTGAAATTCCTCACCCAAATGGCTAACCCGATCAGGATGATATGTAAAGGCCATGGCACGATAGGCTTTTTTTAGGGTTTCTTCATCGGCATTTGGGGATACCTCCAATATCTTATAGGCACTGGCAGTATCTTTAACAAACATGTTTTTAATGGACAAGTAATCCTTTTGTGAAATTCCCAGCCAGACTGAAATATTGTTTATAATCTGCATTTCATTGGGGTGGCTTTGTCCATCCGACAGGGCAATACCAAAGAGATAGTGCACGAGCTGTAGTCTGCTTTGCATATCCATATGGCTTTTTATTTGCAGGCACACATCCTGTATGGGGATATCCTGCTTGAGTATATCCCTGAAGGCTTTCATGTAATATTGCGTTTGTTTAACGCCAAAGTTCTGTGTGAAAAAGGCTTTAATAAAATCGAGTTCAGATTTTAGTTTTTTTTCGTCTGCTTTCATCACGCTTGCCGAAAGAATGAGTAAACTGATTCTGAAATCACCGGGGCGGGTTTGTGGTGCTTTCTGTGCATATTCAAACTCGCCCGTATCCATTCCTTCAAATGCTGAGCCCATTATAAATCCTATAATAGCCCCAATGGGTCCACCAAAAGCCCATCCCAGGCCTCCTAAAATCCATTTTCCGTATTGTGTAAGTGCCATAAGATGTTTGTTCTGTGTAAAATTTGAATGGGCAAATTTACTCCAAATGCTTTATTTATCTGTGCTTTTCTTCTATAAAAGCCATCGTATGCTCTATTATTCCAGAGGTTTCCATGTCCTCCGGACAGCCTGACCCGATTTTTCCGGGAATGGAAAGTCTTTTCTTTCTTTCACTTCCGAATAGCTTCGCTTTCGCGATCTTGGTTCTGGTTGACTTTCAGTTCCTCTTCCTTCCAGCTTCGGGCTTCGAGCTTCCAGCTCCTGATACCTAAGAGCATCAGTAAAAAATTTTGCTTATCGCTTTTGGTATAAAATTGATGATATCTCCTGCGAGTAAACTCTCTACAGGCTTCTTTCTTATGGCCAGATCGGCTGCAAGTCCATGCAGGTAAACACTTGCCATCGAAGTGTATAAAGAGGAGAAGCCTCTTGCCTTAAAGCCGAGAATCACGCCGGTTAAAACATCGCCACTTCCGCCGGTTGCCATCCCAGGATTTCCGGTACTGTTAAAAATGACTTGTTTGTCGGGGCATACAATAGCGGTATGAGCCCCTTTTAATATTAGGTAACATTTAAACCGAAAGGCAAAATCACGGGCTTTCTCCAGGCGTTCCCAGCTGCTGATGGATTTGCCTGCCAGACGTTCAAACTCGCCAACGTGCGGGGTTAGAATGCTTCCAGGGGGCATAAAAGATAACCAGGTGGGATTCTCTGCAAGGATATTTAATGCATCAGCATCAAAGACAAGGGGGCGTTTGGCATTCTGAATCATCAGTTTCAGTGCGTTTTGTGTTTGGCTTTCAGTGCCTAAGCCCGGACCTGCTGCAATGGCTGAATAAGCATCGGTATCTTTGATACCCGTGAAAATCTTTTCGTCCTCATCTATCGACACCATACCCTCGGGAATTGATAGCTGCTGAATATCATAATTCCTGGAAGGAACATGCACGGTAAGTAAGCCCGTTCCTACCATTAAAGCTGCCTTTGCGGCCAAAACCGCTGCACCACTTTTCCCATAGCTTCCGCCAATGAGCAAGGCATGACCAAAATGACCCTTGTGATCAAATTTGCTGCGGTATTGGTATCCTGGCATCAAATCTATTGCCAGCATAAAATGCCAGGGCGTTTCAAGCTGTTCGATAAACTCCATACTAAGTCCTATATCAAGCACCTGCCATTGTCCTAGATAAACTCCATTATCGGGGAGCATAAAGGAAAGCTTTGGGGTTTGAAAAGTAAAGGTGTGATGGGCTTTAATAATATGCTCTGTAATGTTGTCTGTATTATCCTCACTGAAGAGGCCACTGGGAATATCAATGGCATAAATGGATGCACCTGATGCATTGAGATGTTTTACTACCTCGGCAAGAAATCCTTCAATGGGTCTTGATAATCCACTTCCAAATATTGCATCAATAACCAGCTCAGATTCTCTTATTTCAGGCAAATCCTTTATGGAGTTTACCTCGTAATAATTAGCCTTGCGGAGTTTTTTCAATCGTTTCTCGTTAATCTCAAAGTCGGCAGATGATTTTTCTGAATGCACTATTTTATAAGTATCAACCCTATACCCCGATAATGTCAACATTCGGGAAACCGCCAGACCATCGCCACCATTATTGCCCATTCCACAGAATACTTTAATGGAATGTTGCTTTTTTATTCGCTGTTTAATGGCATCATAAAATGCTTTGGCTGCTCTTTCCATTAAATTGACTGAGCGGATGGGTTCATGGTCAATGGTATATTTATCGGCTTCGCGTATCTGTTGTGTGGTAAGAATCTTCATCTATTGAAAGTATTAAGGTTTTTGTAAGGCGAAATTAGTAAAAGCTTTTTTCCTGAGGGACAGTTAATCCATTAATTTTTGCCAATAAGCCGATAGAATCCTTTGCTAAAACAACCTAAGGCCTCAAAAGGATCATTTATATTTCTCTTATGAAACAAAAAAGTTGTTCTTTGGGTGTTTCTCCTTAATTTATTACTTAGCATGTCTTTTCATTTGATTATTAATCCTCTGGCTTTGCAATATCATTGCAAAATCAACTTTTGACCAAGTCCGTATTTAAACCGTATTTTTACGGTTTAAATACGGTTTAAATACGGACTTGGTGTTGTGAAGACAATTCTTTGGTGGGTACTTAGAAGGCTTGCTGTAATAGTCTTAGCCCGAATGTATTCCTTACAGCAAATAATTGCTATCTCAATTATCGATATTCCATCCATTAATAAAGAAATATTTCCATAATAAAAGAGATTACCTGTCGGCTAAGAGTAATAATTTTTGTCGGATACAAGTGCTCTTTTTGTTGTTGTTTTAAACTGATATTTACTATGATATATCTTGAAGAATAATGATTTAGTAAGCTTGTGCCGGCAATAGCATAAA
>JBEPXC010000148.1:0-8959 GCA_041642035.1 Sphingobacteriia bacterium | reverse complement strand
ACCATTTCCCCTGTCTCGGGTATATACATTATATTCAAATAATCAGAGAAAATCACATTACCCGAAACATAGGCCAGTATACCCAAAGCAACACCAATTATCGCTGAGGTTCCCGTGGCTAAACCATCAAGTCCGTCGGTCATATTGGCACCATTGGAAACAGCTGTTATAATCAATATGACTACCGGAATAAAAACCAAAAAGGTCCATTTCTGATAGCCCTCACCCATCCATCTAAGAAAGACGGAGTAATCAAATTCATTGTCTTTAAAGAATGGTATGGTTGTTTTGGTTGATTTAATGGTTTCTTTTATCTCTGTATTAGGTGCTTTGATAAGGCCATCCAATTCGAGCAGTTCATTACTCGTTACATATTGAAAATCTGGCACAACATTTTCACGAATTACCACAGAATCGTTAAAATAGAGAATACTCCCCACAATAATCCCCAGACCTACCTGCCCCAAGACCTTAAACATTCCGTGTAATCCCTTTTTATCCTTTCTAAACACCTTGATATAATCATCAATAAAACCAATTCCCCCTAACCATACAGTAGAGAATAACAGCAGCAGCACATAAATATTGGTAAGATTTGCAAATAACAATACTGGAATAACAATTGATGCAATAATTATGAGTCCACCCATGGTGGGCGTACCTTGTTTTTGCATTTGACCATCAAGGCCAAGATTTCTCACCACCTCGCCTACCTGCTTGAGTTGCAAATAATGAATAACCCTTTTACCAAAGATCATAGAGATAAAGAGGGATAAAATCACCGTAGATGCAGCTCTGAAGGAAATGAACTGAAACAAACCCGCGCCGGGAATGTCAAAGGCATTGTCGAGATATGTGAATAAATGATACAGCATAAAAATAGTTTTAAGTATCAGGCCAAAGCCTCTTTAAGGATCAATTTGTCATCAAAAGGATACTTTACTCCTTTTATTTCCTGATATTTCTCATGTCCTTTTCCTGCAACCAGAATAATATCACCATGGGTTGCAAAAGCAGCAGCAGTCCTTATAGCCTCCACCCGGTTCTCAATAACCAGTGCTTTCTTTGCTGCCGTCAAAACAATACCTTTTTTCATATCTTCAAGTATGGCTTCGGGTTCTTCGTAACGGGGATTATCACTTGTAAGCACAACCAGGTCGCTGTAGTTAACAGCCAGCGATGCCATAGCAGGACGTTTCTCTTTATCTCTGTTTCCGCCACAACCCACTACCGTAATTACCCGCTCTGTTCCCTTGCGAAGATTCTGGATGGTTTTAAGTACATTCTCCAGGGCATCGGGAGTGTGTGCATAATCAACAATGCCGGTAATGTTATTTTCATTTATAAAATAGTCAAATCTACCCTCTACAGGCAAAAGTTCACTCAGAGAAGTTAGGGCATCATCACTCTCCATACCCAGCAAACGGCAACAAGCATAAATAGCCATGAGATTGGATGCATTAAATTCGCCCACCAGACGGCAAAAAACTTCCTTGCCATCAATATGCATTACCAGACCACTCAAAAGGTTTTCAATAACCTTACCTCGGTAATCTGCCATATTTTTCAACCCATAGGAATACTTCCTTGCAGGGCTATTCTGCAACATAACCGGTCCGTTCTTGTCATCACTATTGGTAATGGCAAAAGCTTTTTTATCGAGCTTATCAAAGAATGTTTTCTTGGCCGTGAGATATTCTTTGAAGGTTTTATGATAATCAAGATGATCGTGTGTGAGGTTGGTGAAAATCCCTCCGGTGAAATGAATGCCCTCCACTCTTTTCTGATGAATGGCGTGAGAACTTACCTCCATAAAGCAATATTCGCAACCATCCTTAATCATATCAGCAAAGAGGGCATTTAAAGAAATGGAGTCGGGAGTGGTATGTGAGGCAGGGATGATGACATCACCTACTTTATTGAGAATGGTAGACACCAGCCCACTTTTATGCCCCTTATTCTGAAACAAGTTATGCAAGAGCGTAGCAATAGTAGTTTTTCCGTTGGTACCCGTAATACCGACAACGCGGAGCTTTTCTGAAGGATTATCATAAAAATTGGATGCAACACGTGCCATAGCACTTGCTGTATCTGCAACCTTAATAAAGGTAACCTGCTCAGAAGGGTTGTCAGGCAATACATTACACATTACCGCAACGGCTCCTGATTGAATTGCAGCAGGGATATAATCATGCCCATCGGCCTGCAGCCCGGGTAAGGCCATAAAAAAACTACCCTTGACCACCTTCCGGGAGTCGAGCACAACATTTTCTACCTGCACATCCGTTGATCCGGTTATAGCTTGCAGTTCGCACTTATATAATATGTCGCTAAGTAATTTCAAATTATATATTTTTTATTAAGAATGACTATTGCTTTTGAATAACTCAATTTTAAATTACTGATCTTTTCCTGTATAAGCAATTGAATTATGGTTCTTTACCATTCAACCTGATTTTTTATGACAACTGAATTAAAATTTCACTTCCATTTACGATACGGGTTCCGGGCCTTATACTCTGTGAACGAACCATACCTCTTCCTGAAAACCTCACTTTTATGCCCACATTTTCCAAAACATAAAGAGCATCCATCAAACCCATACCCACAACATTGGGCACCAGGTTTTCTATAAATTGTCTCTCGGACACCACTACAGTATCACTTCCTGCAATTTTTGCATTGGCCCAGAGAACATCCTTATTCTCAAGGTCTAATTTGCAGTCGAAAACATCGTAAATCTCTTTAATATCACCAAGCTGTCCGGATAAAACATCGGGCAATGAAGCCATGACAGAAGCCTGAATATAATTATCGCTTATGTTAATCTGCGTGGCAAAAATCTTATCTGCAATTTCCTTAAAAACAGGAGCAGCCACCTGACTGCCTGTATAAATCCACCCTCTGGGATCGTGAACCATGACAATCATTGAATAGGTAGGATTGTCGGCCGGGAAATAACCCGCAAAAGATGCACGGTATATTTTTCTCTCTCCTGAACGATAACCACCTGTAGCTTTGGCCACCTGGGCCGTACCGGTCTTGCCTGCAATTTTATAGACCGGTGATTTTATTCCTGAAGCGGTACCTGTTTCAACAACTTCTTCCAACATCCCACGCAAAATACCTACAGTCCTTGGAGAACAGATTCGTGGATTGAGCAGCTGGGGTTGAAAACGCTCTATAGTCTTTCCGGTTTGTCTAACCTCTTCAACAAACATTGGTTTCATTAACTTACCACCGTTGGCAACGGCATTATAATACGCAAGTATCTGAAGAGGAGTAAGAGAAAGATTATAGCCTATAGACATCCAGGGCAGAGTTACCCCTGACCAACCCGATTCATCTGGCTTGGGAATGAATGGTTTCCCCTCTCCCCTGATCTCGATGCCCAGGGGTTGGTTAAGCCCTATATCCGCAATAAAATCAGTAAATTTCGAGGGATTGCTATGATATGATTTGTCGATAAGCATCGAAACGCCTACATTAGAAGACAGTGCAAAAACATCGCTGGCTGTAATGGTTCCGAAACCACCCTCCCGCGAGTCTCTCATAATCCTGTCTGCATATCTGATCGTACCATCACCGGTTTGAATAAAATCATGTGGCGATACAAAGTCATCTTCCAGCAAAGCCATCATGCTGACAAGCTTGAAGGTAGAGCCGGGTTCGGCACTTTCTCCGATGGCGTAATTAAAGGTCTCCTGATAGTACCCTGCAGCATTTCGTGTAAGGTTGCTGATGGCCTTCACCTTGCCCGTTGCCACCTCCATTACCACAACAGTACCATGATGTGCCTTAAATTTACTCAACTGCTTCAACAGAGCACTTTCAGCAATGTCCTGCATGTTAACGTTCAGGGTAGTAATAATATCTTTTCCGTTTTTTGATTGGATTTCATTCTCATCGTTAACAGGCATCCAGTTGCCCCCACTAATGCGTTGCATAAGTCTTTTACCCTGCACACCTTCGAGGTATTGACGATAGGCACCTTCCAGGCCAACATACACCCCCTCACGCTCATATCCTATGGTACGGGAAGCCAGAGATTTAAAAGGAGCCTCTCTTCTGTTGCGTTCTACAACCAAAAGTCCACCTTTAAAACGCCCCAGTCTGAATATGGGAAACTGACGTAGTTCAACCAACTGATTATAAGACACATTACGTTTAATTAAAAAATACCGCTCCTGATCTCTCCTCGCCTGTGCGATGACCCGGCGATATTCACCTTGAGAACGGTCGCGGAAGAGTCGTGAAAGATACATGGAAAGGGAGTCGACACCTAAGTTATACACCTGTTCCGAAACAACTTTTTTGTTTAAATCCATGCGGATTTCGTAAACAGGCACACTGGTGGCCAACAAACGTCCATCATCAGCAAGGATATCACCTCTAACTGCATCAATACTTATATAACGCATGGTAGAATTACGGGCCAATTCCTTCCACTGTTCACCTTCTACAACCTGAATATAGAAAACCCTTGCAATGATAAGGATACCAAAAGCAACGGTGATAAAATACACCAGATATATTCTCCATAATATGTCGCTTTTCTTGTTGGTCATGCTTTTATGCTGTATCTAAGATTACTCTTTCCCAAACAATATCTCTGTTATTTTACCTCTATCATCACCCTCAGGTAATATACGCGGCGGCACAGTCGATTCAACAAAATCCTTATGCGCCAGCCTGCGTGCAATATCCGATTGATTACTCAAATACATCAGTTCGGCTTTATTAGAAATATAGATGGTCCTTAATTCTGTAACTTCATGTCGCAGACTCTCTATTTCCCTAACTTTCTTTTCCGCATAATAGGTATTGGCAATCAGCAGTATGGCAAGGCAGGTAAAAAACAACAGAAACGGAAGTAAACCGGGAGATTTCTCAAAAGTAAGAAAGCTGCCGTTGAGCAAAGACTGAAAAAATCCACCTCCGGATTTTTGCTCATGTCCGTTCTTCTCTTTTTCTGGTTCTTTTAAAACATTTTCTGCCATTATCAATTGGTTTTTTCAGCTATTCGTAACTTGGCACTCCTTGATCTGGGGTTTACACTCTGCTCTGCTTCATCAGGGGTAATAAGCTTACCCACCGGTTTTATGGGTGAAATGATGTTACCATAAAAATCTTTCTCTGCCTCTCCCTGAAAATTTCCTGCGCGCATGAAATTCTTAACCAGTCGGTCTTCCAACGAATGGTAGGAAATTACCACCAAACGACCTCCCGGCTTTAGTACATCAACACTATCCTTTAACAACCCCTTTAAAACTTCAAGTTCATTATTCACTTCTATACGTAAGGCCTGAAAGACCTGAGCGAAAAATTTATTTTCCTTGCCTCGTTGGGCAAGCTTCTGCAAAGCATTTTTCAGGTCTTCGGTAGTTTCAATAGTCTTATTGTTGCGATGAAATAGTATTTCATAGGCTATCTTCCGTGCATTTTTCAATTCACCATATAACCGGAAGACATTGGTAAGCTCATTGAGCTCATATGTATTCACAACCCCTGCGGCAGTGAGATCGTTTTTTTTATCCATGCGCATATCCAATGGCCCCTGAAAACGAGTGGAAAATCCTCTCTCGGCCTGATCTATCTGCCAGGAAGAAATCCCTAAGTCCGCAAGTATTCCATCAACGGGAATTACTTTATACAGCTTTAAAAAGTTCTTTAGATACCTGAAGTTTTCATTGATAAAAATAAACCGATTATCAACTGGTTTATTGTGCCTTGCATCAGGATCCTGATCAAAACCCAATAGTTTACCCGATTCAAGGTTTTCCAGTATACCCTTAGAATGACCACCCCCTCCAAAAGTTACATCAACATAAACACCGTCGGGTCTGATATTGAGCCCCTCAATGCATTGTTGCAACAATACCGGTATGTGATACATCATATGAGTCATTGGTTATTATTTATTCGTCCCATTACCTCCTCAGCAAGATCTGAGAATTCTTCGGGCTCAGCGTTCATCGTTTGCTCGTAGTGATCCTTAGACCATATTTCAATCCTGTTGTCGTATGCAAATAATACTACTTCATTTTTGATCTCAGCATAATCCGTAAGTGTTTTGGGAAGCAACAATCGGTTGGTAGAATCACAAATCAACTCCGAAGCACCACGATAAAAATACCTTACGAAATCCCTGTTCTTTTTATTGTACAGGTTAAGAGAGTTTATTTCTTTGGTGATTTTTTGCCATTCACTATCGGGATACAGTGTAAGGTTCTTTTCAAAACCTCTGTTTATGACAAAGTGATCCTGATCAGCTTCAGGGAGCTGTTTCTTGAGCCCGACCGGTAACATAAACCGGCCCTTTGCGTCAAGCTTACAAAAATATTCGCCAAAGAGGTTTGCCATTTATACTTACTCTGTACAGTTTGAAAGTGTAAATATAAGGAGATTTTTACCACAATTTACCACAATTTACCACATTGTTGATAACTTTTCCTCTCCTATTATCAGAAAAACAATTTAACGCTATCATAACGTCTTAATTATCCAGCACTTGCAGGTAGTAATGGTTTTTATCTTAAAACATAAAACACATTACTATTGCTGACAAATAAGACGTATTTTAATATCTATACATATATTTTTTCAGTAAAACGACAATGATCTGTCATAACAAATGAACTCCAAAAAAACAAATCAGGATACATATTACCGTTAAAGGTATCCTCTCTTTATTTATAAATATTTGACGCTATCCGGTTAAAGACGCGTAAGATTTGTCTAATCATAAAAAACACGCATGTTTCAAAAAATAATCCTTAATTTTGTTGTTTAAGGCAGTAAATTTCCAACACATGAATGACAATGCAAAGGATGCTGTAGAGACTCAGAATACAACGCAGAGTTTGATTGATATCGATGCTGTATTCAAGAAAAAAGGCGGCAAGTTATATCCTTTCATACCAAGGATTTTAATCCGGTATTTAAAGAGAATAGTGCACCAGGATTCTCTCAACGAGGCTTTGGTAAAATATGAAAACCGCTATGGGTTGGATTTTATAGAATCTATCCTTACGGAGCGTTTTACTGTAGATATTGAAGTAAAAAATGAGGAAAACCTCCCGACTCATGGCAGATATGTAGTGGTATCCAATCACCCCCTTGGAGGATTGGATGGCATGGCTCTAATGCATGTTATTGGCAAAAAACGCAAGGATATAAGGTTTATATCCAATGATTTGTTGATGGAACTTAAGAATCTCCAGTCTTTATTTGTCCCTGTTAACAAACATGGGAGAAACAGTGCTGAAAGTGTACGGATAATAGAAGAGGTTTATGAATCGGATGCTTTAGTACTAATATTTCCGGCAGGCTTGGTCTCCAGAAAACAAAAAGGAGGGATAATAAAAGACCTGGAATGGAAAAAAAGCTTTGTCTCCAAAGCCATAAAACACAAAAGAGATATACTACCCATACATATTGAAGGTAAGAACTCCGAATTTTTCTATAATCTCTCCCGCTTAAGAAAGAAACTGGGCGTAAAAATGAATATAGAGATGCTCTATCTTGTTGATGAAATGTTTAAACAGGCAGATAAAAAACTCACCATTACTTTCGGTAAGCCTATCCCCTATACTGTTTTTACAAAAGCCCAAACCCATCATGAATGGGCACAATGGGTCAAAGAGAGGATATATGAGATTCCCGAAGAGCAGGTTATTTGATTGAAAAACCAAAATTACACCCCCTAACCAAAATAAAAGAAACATTTATGCAGGAAGATATTATACAAGCTATCGATAAAGAAATACTGGCGAGTGAATTGACCAGGGAAAAATTTTTGCGTACCACCAACTATGGAAATAATGAAATCTATGTTATCACCCATCATGACTCTCCTAATGTTATGCTGGAGGTAGGTCGCCTGCGTGAGATATCTTTCCGGGCAGCAGGGGGTGGCACGGGCAAATCTGCCGACATCGATGATTATGATACTGATCCTGTTTCATATAAACAGCTTATACTTTGGGATCCGGCTGAAAAGGAAATTGTAGGCGGTTACAGGTACATACTGGGTTCACAGGTGAAATTAGACAACAATGGAAAACCCAGGCTGGCTACTTCCGGACTGCTGGATTACTCAGATAAATTTATCAGGGAATATCTTCCGGTAATGATTGAATTGGGTCGTTCATTTGTTCAACCCAAATACCAACCTTCAAAGGAAAGCAGAAAAGGCCTGTTTTCACTCGATAACCTTTGGGATGGATTAGGATCGCTGGTGGTGGATTATCCTGAAGTAGAGTATTTTTTTGGCAAGGTAACCATGTACGATCATTTCAACCCTGTGGCAAGAGACATGATTCTTTTTTTTATGCATAAGTTCTTTCCCGACCACGAAAAACTTACCTGGCCTATTAATCCCCTGCCCTACAAAACGGATGTCTCTGCGTTCGAAGGTCTTTTCAATGCGGAAACCTTCGAAGCAAATCACAAAATTCTTTTTCAGGAAGTAAGAAAATTGGGCGAAAACATTCCACCTCTTGTTAATTCTTATATGGTAATCAGCCCCACCATGAAAACTTTTGGCACAGCCCTGAACGAAACCTTTGGTGGTGTTGAAGAAACAGGTATTCTGCTGAAAATTGAAGATATCTACGAACAAAAAAAGGACCGACATATTAGCACCTACAAAAAGAAACAGTGATGATCTGAATAATCATTATTAACCCCACATGTGTCTTTCTTTAATCTCATTCAAGGCAATATGCATTTGATAGAAAAACATTGCCTGGATATACTTTTTAACATTACATATAAAGACAACTCATGGATATCCACAGCGCAGAATTTATAAAAAGCGCTACACATTACAAAGACTGCCCTGAGCTGGCATATCCTGAATATGCTTTTTTGGGCCGCTCAAATGTGGGCAAATCTTCTCTTATCAACATGTTAACCCGCCACAGCAAGCTGGCTAAGACATCATCTACCCCGGAGA
>JBEPXC010000147.1:0-8975 GCA_041642035.1 Sphingobacteriia bacterium | reverse complement strand
GCGAGGAGCTTAAGAATACGGTTCTTCTTACCCAGCAACTCTTTCACACATTAATCTCTCTCAGCAACCGGCATAAAGATGTGCTAATGCCAGGTTACACGCATATGCAGGTAGCTATGCCCTCATCATTTGGGCTATGGTTTGGCGCTTATGCCGAGAGTCTGGTCGATGATTTGCAATTATTACTGGCTGCCTATCGCATCAGCGATCAAAATCCCCTGGGATCGGCAGCCGGTTTTGGTTCATCCTTTCCCATCAACCGCTCCATGACAACCCAACTACTGGGCTTTAACAACCTGTTGGTTAATGTGGCATACGCACAGGTAAGCAGAAGCAAAAACGAGCGCACCATAGCCTTTGCTTTGGCTTCATTGGCCAATACACTATCCCGACTGGCCATGGATATATGTTTGTTTAGTGGTCAGAACTATGGCTTTTTCTCCCTTCCTGATGAATTTACTACCGGATCCAGCATCATGCCTCACAAGAAAAATCCCGATGCCTTTGAACTGATCCGGGCCCGTTGTAACAAATTGATGGCGCTGCCCAATGAAATCAGCCTGATAACGGCCAATTTGCCTTCGGGTTACAACCGCGACTACCAGCTTACGAAGCAAAGCTTTATGTCGGCCTTTGATGATGTAAAAGAGTGTCTGAGTATGACAGAATTGCTTATGGAAAACCTACAGGTGAAGCCTTCGGTAATAAACCATGAGCAGTACGACGCCCTGTTCAGTGTTGAGGAAGTAAATAAACTCGTCCTGCAGGGAATACCTTTTCGCAACGCCTATAAAATGGTTGCTGAAGAAATCCAGAAGGGTACTTTTAAAGCTAACAAGGAAATAAACCACACCCATGAAGGCAGCATTGGTAATCTTTGTAACGATATGATTGTAAGTAAGCTCGATGCCATCATGTTTCAGTTTAATTTTATGAAATCACAGGTAGCCCTGAAGAGTCTCCTGGGTGAATATTTAGTGTGAGTATGGACAAAGAATATAAAATAATTTTCAAAATAGAGATAGACACCCTCTTTGACCAACAGGGCACTCTAAGCCTAAAAAAAATGGAACACCTGGCCATGGTTTGCACCAATATGCGCAATGCAGGATTCCAGGTGTTGATCGTTACCTCGGGTGCCATATTGTTGGGCTCAGCAAAAATGGGACTAAGCACTCCCCCGGTTGATCTGATCCCAAAGCAGGCCATTGCTGCCATAGGACAAGCAGATCTGATGAAATACTATCAAATGTTTTTTGATGGTTTCGACCAGATTGTGGCACAGGTTTTAATTACCAGGGATGTGGTAGATAATCCGGTACGCAACAAAAACGCCAGGATGACACTAAACCGTTTGCTTGAAAAAGGGATTATTCCTATCATCAATGAGAACGATTCGGTTTCAACCGACGACATCATGCTCAATGATAATTATCCCCTGACTCTGATTGTGGCCCGGTTGATAAATCCACAGGCCATCGTGGTCAAGAATCGCCGCGACAACCAGTTTAGTTTACTGGTAAAAAATAACCCGGTGATGATGTATATCCCGGAAGAAAGGCTCTTCCAACTGGCTCACCAGCTTAAATCGGGAAAAGGAATAGCCAAAGATATCAACTTTGACTGCAAAACCAGAGAGCCGATAAATGGGGCGGCCACACAAGCCGATAGTCATCCTGCCCAGACCCTGAAGAATGGATTTCCCGTAGTATTAACTGAATATTATATGTACATATGGACTTAACATCTTGCTGGGACAATATTAAATTGAGCCATACCATCGTGGTAAAAGTGGGAACTTCTACGTTGAGTTATGCCAACGGAAAGCTCAATTTCCAACGTATCGATAAGCTTGCAGCTGTTTTATCCGGCTTACAGAAGAGCGGGAAAAAGATTATTCTGGTGTCATCGGGTGCTATTGCTGTAGGTTCCGGGAGATTGGGATTGACCTCAAAGCCTTACGATTTGGCCGATAAGCAGGCTTTGGCAGCCATTGGGCAGGCCGAACTCATGAAAATCTACCAGAAGCTCTTTGAAGCCCGTGAGCAGAAAGTTGCACAGGTGCTGCTGACCAAAGACATAGTGAATTTGCCTGAGCGACGCAGGAATGCATCGAATACCTTACAGGCGCTCTTGGAGATGGATGTAATACCTATAATTAATGAAAATGATACCGTAGCTATTGATGAAATAGTATTTGGCGACAACGATACCCTTTCTGCTTATGTGGCTTGCCTGGTACAGGCCGATTTGCTTGTGCTGATGTCGGATATAGAAGGGCTCTTTTCATCCGATCCACGCACCGATTCCTCTGCTACCCTGATTCCGCTCATCACCCGCATGAGCCCTCAACTTGAACAATCAGCCAAAGGAAGTGGCAGCAGTTTTGGTACAGGGGGTATGATAACTAAAATATCAGCTGCCAAGGTGTGCAGCCAGGAAAGAATCCCGGTAATCATTACCAACGGTATATTGCCCGAGGTGCTGAATCAAATCCTGGAAGGCACACCAACAGGTACCTTGTTTTATTGGGAGAACAGGCAAGAGGTGAAAGTATTTACCTGAGTGTTCGCCATGATTTATTACCTGCCGAAGGCTCTAGTTGTTAGACAACAGAAAATTTTTAACCGCCACGAATACCAGAATTTTGTCAACCGACATTTTACCACAAAAACCTACACATATGCAAGAACTCAATGATAAAGGCATAAAAGCCCGTAAAGCTGCCGTTGAATTGGCACAGCTTTCCACGGAGCAAAAAAATAATGCACTGCTACAGGCAGCAGGCAAACTTGTTGAAAAAGCAGATTTTATCCTTTCACAGAACAACAAGGATTTGACAGCCGCCCGTGCCAACAATATTAAAGGAGCGCTGTTGGACAGGCTGGCGCTAACCCTTCCACGAATAGATGCTATGGCCGGAGGATTGAAACAGCTTGCAATGCTTGAAGACCCCGTGGGGGAGGTGCTCTCAATGAAGAAAAGGCCCAATGGCCTTACCATTGGCCAGGTTAGGGTTCCGCTTGGGGTAATCGGTATTATTTACGAAGCCAGACCCAATGTTACAGCCGATGCTTTCGGACTTTGTCTGAAAACCGGCAATGCCGTCATCCTACGGGGCGGAAAGGAAGCTATACATTCGAACAAGGCTGTGGTAAAAGTTATTCAGGAAGCTTTGCGCAGTGAGGGGATTTCAGTTGATGCCCTGCAGTTGGTGGAAGATACCTCACGCGATAGTGCTGTGGCCATGATGAAGCTCAGTCAATACCTCGATGTGCTTATCCCTCGTGGCGGGGCGGGATTGATTAAGACCGTTGTCGAAAACAGCAGTGTCCCTGTGCTGGAAACAGGCGTGGGCAATTGCCATACCTATATTGATGAATCAGCCAATTTTAAAATGGCGCACGATATAGCCATAAATGCCAAAACACACCGACCCGGTGTATGTAATGCCATGGAAACCCTGCTGGTACATGCCGGAGTGGCCGAAAAAATCCTCCCATCACTGTGCAATACACTTAAAGAGCTTAAGGTAGAGATCCGCGGAGACGAACGGGTTTGTCAACTCATACCCGGAGCTAAGCCTGCCACACCCGAAGATTGGTTAACAGAATACCTGGACCTGATCCTAGCCATCAAGGTGGTGGATGGTTTTGAGCAAGCCCTTGAACACATCGCGCAATATGGCAGCAGCCATTCGGAGGCTATCGTTACTGAAAACTATTCACTTGCTCAACGGTTTTTACAACAGGTAGATGCAGCCGCTGTGTATGTTAATGCCTCTACCCGTTTTACCGACGGGTTTGAATTTGGTTTTGGGGCAGAAATAGGCATCTCTACTCAAAAATTGCACGCCAGAGGTCCTATGGGGCTTAAAGAACTTACCTCTACCAAGTACATTATTTATGGTAATGGACAGATTAGATAGAACCCTGTCTGTGGGGCAAATATCCTCAGGATTTGAATGCCCCATGCATGGCATGAAGATTTAGTTTTACCAAAGGGTTAATTTATTTGGTAATTTGCCCTATTTACGTAATTTTGCGGCGATAAACGAACTCACACTTCGTTTATCGCCGTATTTGTTTTTACAAGCTAGGCAATTGTTCTTTAAGGGATCAACCCCGATCGAAATAATTTATAGAAAGGATTGGACAAATTAATTTTCACGTTTTATTAAATCAGATAAATTCAGGAGGATGTACCGGCATTGTAAAGTATCTTTTTCAACCCAAAAATAAAAATCTGGAGGGATGTGTCAGCTGTCAAACGATGCACCCCTTTTTTTGTATCAAAAACAACAGTTACTCACAACAAATTAACCTTTAAATCCAAGAGAATGAATATTTATTTAGTGATTGTGATTGCCTATTTTGGCTTGATCACCCTGGTTTCATTATTGACCAAAAAAGTAGCCAGTCGTTCTGCTGCAGACTATTTAGTGGCGGGAAGAAACCTCGGGGTTTTTGCCTGTGCCGTGGTGGTAGCCTCTGAATGGCTGGGCGGAATGAGCACTATAGGGGTAAGTGAAAAAGCATTTACATCAGGCACTATGCAACCTATTCTCTATAATATTTCAACTGCCGTAGGAATGATCATTATTGGTTTTACGGTGGCAAAGCATTATCGTCAAAATAATGTGCATACCGTAAGTGAGATGCTTGAAAATCTCTTTGGACGCCGGGCCAGGGCAATTTCGGCCATCGCATTTCTCTTTGCCTATATTGTGTTGGCCTTTGTGCAGCTGCAAACAGCTGCCAGTGTGATTTCGGCTATGTTTGGTACACCCTGGTTATATTCGGTCATTATCTCCTCCTTGGTTATCACGGCCTATACCTATGTTGGTGGCATGCATGCTCTTGCCATAACAGGTATTATCCACGTGTTTACTATGTTTTTGGGTATTGGTGTTGCCGCATGGATAGGAATAAGCGATGTCGGTGGATTTGCGGCTCTGCAACAGGAAATGGTCAGCCAGGGATCGCCCGAAAATCTATACAACCCTTTTAGTGGAGGACTCAGCTATGCATGGAGTCTGATCCTGGGAGGTGTCTTGGGAGGAATGGCCGGGCAGGCAAGCATCCAGCCCATCTTTGCTGCCCGCAGTGCTTCTATTGCCCGAAAGGCAGCCATTTTTTCTTCCCTTATCATCGCTCCCTTTGGTATCATGGTGGCACTATTGGGTTTGGTAGCCAAAACGGGAAATTATTTTGATATTACCACTGCCGCAAGCCCTTTATGGAATCCCGATCTGGGCATCATAAACCCTAAAATGGTCTTACCTACCCTTATGGTTACGCCCGAATTTATTCACCCTATCCTGGGTGGAATAGCATTGGCGGGTATTCTGGCTGCTATTCTTTCTACGGTAGGGCCCGTAAATTTTGCGGTGGTAACCATTGCCACCAAAGATATTTATCACGGTATAATTAATAAAACCGCCGTGGATCAAAAATTAATTTCCACTGCACGCAAATTGGTCATTATCGTTAATCTCATCACCATCCCGCTTGCTTACTACAGTACAGGGGCCATCTTGAGTATGGCTTACATATCTTATGGCATAAGGGCAATTGGGGCTATTGTAATTGTTTTGGGTATTTACCAGCGGGGATGGATCAGCACCGATGGGGTACGTTGGGCATTTATTGGTGGTACCGTGGCGGTTCTGGTCAATATAATTGCCAAACTGGCCGGTTGGTGGAGAATAGAAGATACCTATATGGCCATTGGTGCTGCTATATTATTTATTTTCCTGGGTAATTTCTATGAAAAAAGCCGCAAGAAGAGATTAAGAGATAAATCCGAAAAATTGAAGCCCTACCCAACTAAGGATATCCATCAATAACTTGTCAAATAATTGTCCTGGTAAGCTGAGTTTGTTGTTGACCATAAGTGGGCAATGCCCTCTTAAGGTAAAATACCGCAGAAAATTAACCATTCATAGCATCATGTGGATTTCAAATTTTTCATCTTACCTTTAAACGCGAAAAATTTACATATAATGAATACACCCTTAGAAGGATTAAAAGTATTAGAGCTGGCCAGCGTGTTGGCAGGTCCAAGCGTGGGAATGTTCTTTGCCGAACTTGGGGCTACGGTATACAAAATTGAGAATGTTACTACCATGGGCGATGTAACCCGCAAATGGAAGTTGCCCAGGGAAGATGCCGATACAGATATTTCAGGTTATTTTTCCAGTGTGAACTGGGGCAAGCATTCTTTTGCTGTCGATCTATGTCATGAAGAAGGATTAAATATTATCTATCAGCTAATTGCCCAATGCGATATTGTATTGGTAAGTTACAAGCCCGGAGATGCCGAAAAACTTAAGGTTGATTATGATACCCTCAGGCAGTTCAACCCTAAGATAATCTATTCGCACATTACCGGTTATGGGTTGCAGAATCCCCGTGCAGGTTTTGATGCCATTATACAGGCTGAGAGCGGGTTTACCTACATGAATGGAGAACCCGACGGGCCGCCCACCAAAATGCCTGTGGCGCTGATGGACATCCTGGCTGCACATCAGCTTAAGGAGGCTATTCTGCTGGCTTTGTTCTACCGCGAGAAAACCGGCAAAGGACAAAGCATAGAAGCAAGTTTATTCCGTTCAGGGGTTTCTTCTCTGGCAAACCAGGCTACCAACTGGTTGGTGGGGCAATCTATCCCACAGCGCATGGGCTCTGATCATCCCAATATTGTCCCCTATGGCACCATTTTTAAAACCTCAGAAGGGAAGGAAATTGTATTGGCTGCCGGTACAGATAAACAATACCAGCAATTAATTACTGTTTTGGGTAGGCCTGATCTGGCAAAAGATTGTAAATTTGAAAAGAATCATGGCAGGGTAATTCATAAAGAAGAAATTAATGACATCATACAAAAAGAAATCATTAAATATACCCGGGAAGATATATTAAAAATTCTTCAGCAGAAAAGCATTCCCGCCGGTGGGGTGTTTAATATGCAGGAGGTATTTGAAGTGCCCGAATCCATGCCCATGCTACTGGAAGGCACCTACGAAAACGGTATGCAGATTAAAGGAGTGCGTACCATTGCTTTTAACACCACTGATCAAATGCAGGCCGAAGAGCTGTCACCTCCGCCTCATTATGGGCAACACACCCATGAAATATTATCAGAAATTTTGCACTATGATAACCAAACCATCACCCAATTAAAGAACAAAGGAGTTATATATGCACGAGAATAAAAAAAGGGACCGTGTCCTGCTGGATGCTTCCCGCTTAATAATCGAATCTATGGCCAGGGCCGGAGCCGATGCTTTCATCGGATATCCTATAACTCCTGCTAACCTTTTGTATCAGTATGGCTCGCAGCGCATGCCTTTGATGCTTGCTGCGCCCGACGAAATTACAACCCTACAATGGATGGCCGGACTCTCGGCAACAGGTAAGGTACCCATTACGGCGACTTCTTTTCCAGGATATGCCCTCATGATTGAATCCATCAATATGGCTTATATGATGGAGCTGCCTATGGTCATTATTCTTGTGCAAAGGCTGGGACCTGCTACCGGCACGGCAACCTGTGGTGCACAGGGTGACCTGTCCATGCTTAGGGGGCAAATATCTGGTGGACACCCTATGCCTGTGCTGTGTACATCCTCTTTTGAAGATTGCTGGACCTTATCGGCTAAGGCTGTTGAACTGGCCGTTAAACTGCGCACCCCGGTGGTGTTGCTTACCTCCAAAGAGGAGGTCATGACTTCCAAAAGTTTCGACATGGAATCCTTGCCACAGATTACCAGGGTGGAGAGGAAATATTACGACCTGAAATGCGAAGGGAAATACAAATCTTACAAACCAACCCATTTGGTGCCGGATTTCCTTCCTGTAACACAAAACAAACATCAGGTGCGTTTTACTGCATCTACACACGACCAGAATGGTATTTTGCAGCATTCCAATGATGAGGCTATGGCCAATACGCGTCGACTGGAAGACAAAATCAGGCTTAAAGCTTTTGAGTATACCCTGTACGATCTGGATGAAAATGAAAAGGCACACAAGCTGGTGGTTGCTTTTGGTATTACTGCCGCGGCTGCCAGGGAAGCCCTGACCCAGCTCAGAAAGCAAGGAGAGAAGGTATCATTGTTAATACCCAAAACACTCATTCCTGCTCCTGATGTATACCTTGAAATCATGGAAAGCTATGATACCGTTGTAATTGCCGAAGAAAACATCAACAACCAGTTTAGTGAGATGTTTTATGGTATACGTAAACCCAAAAATCATCGCTTTATCGGCTCTTTGGGCAAAATGATAACACCACAACAAATTATTGAGGAGGTACAGGCATGACAATTCCATTTTTAAATACCGACGCACTTCCTTTTTGCAAAGGATGCGGTCACAGTCTTATCGCAAATAACACAGCCAAAGCGCTGGAAAGTCTCAACTATCAGCCTTTGGATGTAATCATGGTAACCGATATTGGCTGTCATGGTATTATTGATAAAACCTTAAATACACATACCGTTCATGGGTTGCATGGACGCTCGGCTGCTCTGGGAGCAGGGGTAAGCTTTGGAACGCAAAACCCCGGGAAGAAAATTATCGTCTTTATTGGCGATGGTGGAGCTACCATTGGTTTGCAACATATTATGGAAGCATCTCGTTTAAACGTGAATATGACCGTGGTGCTGCACAATAATTATCTCTATGGCATGACCGGTGGACAAACCAGTGGTTTAACTCCCCTGGGGTTTAACACCACTACATCAAGTGAAGGAAACCCTTTTGGAGGCTACGACATTTGTGCCTTATCACACACTGCAGGAGCCGCACATGTGAGTCGCATCATGGGAGTGGGAGATATAAGTAAGGAACTTGCAGAGGCATTTGCTGTAAAAGGGTTTTCACTCGTGGAGGTTTTAGAGATATGCCCCAGTTATGGCATGAAACTCAATCCTCGCCGAAAACTTACTGAGATAGTCGAATCTTCAGGTA
>JBEPXC010000146.1:0-9066 GCA_041642035.1 Sphingobacteriia bacterium | reverse complement strand
GACAATAATTTCATGATGTATGGTGAAGAAAAGTCAAACCGTTCATTTCCGGCAAAATTATAAGTAACAAAACCATCAAGTCGCACGGCTATGGGCAGTTCTCTTAAAAGCGACAACCTGTCGTCTCCGGTATCTATATAATACCTGGGCGACTGCTCCTCTTCGAGCCTGAAACCGTCGCCGGCATAATCATCACCATAGGGTTTTAGTGTAGGTGCAGCAGGTGCGTGGCAGGTAGTGCAGCTAAGCTGATGCTTACGCGCGAATGCAGGTATGGCAAAAGCTTTTTCAGCAGAAAAAAATACAAATGATATAAATAACAATGGGATGTAAAGCTTTTTCATAATCCGATAATTTAAATTTAGGGATAAACCGTAATTTCAGTTGAATGGCTGTTGACCTCAAGGGCGGCATATTCCTCCGCCGGCACCTCAAGATACTCGGCAACCGGTTTCACCAAAAGCCTGTAATACATGGTTGCAGTAACCTTTAACTGGCCCGGCTCCGTTTCGTAAGGAAGTTCAAAGGTGTAGGTTTCAATTTTCGTTTCACGGGGTCCGATACGATAATCTACCCCCAGTGAGTTGGTGTTCCATTGCATAATAGTCATCCTACCCTGAGGGTCGAAATAAGGCATACGAAAAATCCTGTCACCAATGGGCACTTCTTCCCTTCTAACCCCTTCAAAATTTTCAATCCCAAGAGGTATACCCATATCCTGGTAAGCCAGCACATCGCTTGCTATGGTGTATTCTTCTCCTTCAAACCCTTTTTTGTCAACAGGCATATGATATATATTCCCTTTCTCATCTTCAGCCTCCACATGCAGCCATACAATACGGTCTTCCACTGAACCGGTAGGGAATTTATGGCCGGTTTTCTGATTAAACAGTGTTACGGTAAACACCACCGGCTCGCCGGGTACTGATTCCCGGATATCGGGCTGGATTCTTATTTCCACCGTGCCCCTTACCTTGCCCGGATCATGAGCTCCGTTAAACAAATGCATCCTGGCATCGGGATATACCGTGCCCATTTTGGCCGTCGCCATTTCTGCCGCTGGCATGTGACAGTCCTGACAAGGCACATTTTCCTTTGCATAAGGTCCTTCTTCCCATTCTAATTGGGTGGATTTCACCCATACACCATAGGGACTCTTTTCATTATGGCAGGTGCCGCAGATCTTGGTGTCGCTGAAGAGATCGGTTTTCACAATCTTATGGTCAGGAGATTCTGTTTCTCCTTTGCGTGAACTGTATTTGGTTGTGCCCGGCTCAATGACCCAGTTATAGTTAAAGGCAGTGTCAGCCTCAATGCTCTTAATCAGATGACATACCTCACAGGAAACCGACTCATTGGCACGCGAATTTTCAGAAGGTGGCGGAGGAGGAACATCCCCTGCCAGGTAAGCCATGGGGGTATGACAACCGTTGCAACCATCGTGTACCCCTGCCATGGCAGGATCTGCCTCTGAATGAGGTACAGCCAGTTTAAAGTATTCGATTTCATCCCACTCATGCGTATAAGCCTGCGACATCATCGACTGACTCCATTGCTGGTAGAACTGGTTGTGGCACTGCCGGCAATACTCAGGTTTGCGGAAATCATCATAACTCAAAGATCCCTGTTTACTTTTCTCCTCCGGTTCAGGCTGCTTTTTACTTAAATCAGCAGCAAGCAGCACAATTACCAAACCCAACATCAATAACGGAATAAGTTTTTTCATGATGTCAAAAGTATTTATTGCTTTTGTAAGATATTTTTGCTAATTTAATGAGAATAAACATAGCATCCAAAGCAATTAATGTGTTTTTTAAAATATATACTAAAAATTCACTTTCTCACTAAACAGAGATTGATGTAGCCTCATTTTAGCATGTATAATAGCCAAATGATTAAGAATATCTCGACATACTGCACCTCAGGCTCATCCTTCTAAACCCTAAATCATCTATAGTTCAACCCTAAACCTAAACTCTCTTCTAAACCCTAAACTTTCTCAACCCTAAACCCTGTAAAGGCAAGTATCAGTCCATCAGCATGGGTTTCCGCTCTTTTCCGGACATGAAGTCATTTTGTCATGACAGCCTTCCGCTCTTTTTCGGACATTTCCGCTCTTTTCCAAATGCCATGTCAGCTTGTCACATAACCAGGATTACATAGAATAGAGTACCGGGCACGCGCGTTGCCGGGACCGAATATCAATTCAGAAAGATATAAAAATGGTTGGGGGTAGAAGGGCAGTGGTTTTATATAAGAAGGGATGATCTCCGACTCCTGATCGTGACTTCCTCAAATTCTATTTTATCTCACCTGGTGTAAAATTCTTAGCATTCAGCACTTTAAATTTCTCATTGAGTGAGGAAATATGATGACATATCGAATAAGAAGATATAAAATACAAAAGCCGGAGCAAGTCCGGCTTTTGTATTTTAGTTTATTTAGGCCATGAAGCATATCCCATGAAAACAACACATTACAAAGATATAATAGCCCACATTCCAGACGTTTCCATGTCCACCGGACTATGGAAAGTCTTCTATTTCTTCCGGCTTCGAGCTTCGAGCTTTCATATCACAGCGTATTTAACTTACCCAACAGATAGGCAGTGCCCAGTGCCGATGTTTTGGCACGCTGCTCATTGGTAGATGCTCCGGCGTGTCCTCCTTCCATGTTTTCAAAATAGAAGACATTGTAACCCATATCCGTCATTTTGGCAACCATCTTGCGCGCATGTCCGGGATGCACCCTGTCGTCGCGGGTGGAAGTAGTGAAGAACACCTCTGGATAATTCTGATTCTCCTTCAGATTATGATAGGGCGAGTACTTTCTGATGTATTCCCATTCTTCGGGTATATCGGGATTGCCATATTCACCCATCCAGCTGGCGCCGGCCAGCAGTTTGTTGTATCGCTGCATATCCAGCAGGGGAACCTGGCAGACCACCGCTTTGTAGAGGTCGGGCCGTTGGGTAAAAGCTACACCTACAAGCAAACCGCCATTGCTGCCGCCCTGGATTCCCAGATGCTGGCCCGATGTTATTTTCCTGGCAATCAGATCTTCAGCCACCGCATGAAAATCATCGTAAACAATTTGCCGGTTCTCCTTTAGTCCGGCCTGGTGCCAGCGGGGACCAAACTCTCCACCGCCCCTGATGTTGGCTAGCACATATACACCGCCTCTTTCCAGCCATGAATTTCCGTTGATGGCCGAATAGAACGGAAGCCTGGATACCTCAAAACCACCATAAGCATTAAGGTGTGTTGGATTGACTCCATTGTATTGCATGTCTTTGCGACCCACAACAAAATAAGGAACCATGGTTCCATCGGTCGACTCAGCCTCATATTGCCATATCTGGTATTTCTCAGCATCAAAAAACGCCGGCAATGCCTGTACCAACTCATGCGTATTGTTCCCGGCATGGGCCAGGAAAAGGGAAGAAGGCGTTAGAAAATTCTCATAGTAAAAGAAAAAATCTTCTGAGTTGTTACTGGTACTGCCGGTTCTTATGGTACCCATCTGCGGGGCGTCAACCTTCTTACCCATCCATTGCCCGTTTTCAAACGAAAAAGTATTCAGTTCACTGATAACATTTCTTACCATATTAACTACCAGGTTATTCAGTGTGGTTGAAATGGAAACAATGCCAGAACGGTCATCAGGCTCAACGATCATGTTGGTTTTATGTCTGCCCTGGATAAGTTCATCATATTCAGCGCTGATTAACGTTCCTTGTTTGTAATCCTTTCCCTCAACATTCCAGTCTGATTTCAGACTTATAACAACCTGTCCTTTGAAGATGTCGTTGATGGTAGCATCATTGGGAATATCCAGCTGGATCATGTTACCTTCTTCAAGAACATATTTTTCAGAAGTAAAGAAATCCAGACCCCTGCTGAACAACAAATATTGCCTTTCGGGCTTGTTAATGACAGATCCCCTAACGCTTACATCCTGTTCTTCTCCTTCAAAAATAACGGGAGCCTGTTCGATAGACGTACCCCTCTGCCAGTGTTTTACCTGGCGTGCATAGCCTGATGTGGTAAGGGTGCCTTCACCAAAATCAGAGAAAACCAGCAAGCTGTTTTCATCTATCCAGCTCACCCCTCCTTTGGCTTCGGGCAGTTCGAATCCATCTTCAACAAAAGCCTTTTTCTCCGGATCAAACTCCCTGATAACAACGGCATCACCCCCACCTTTGGACAGCGAAACCATAAACCTGTTGTAATCGGGATACAAACCGGTTGTTCCCTTATATACCCATTTAACATCATCCTGCTTCGACATCTCATCAATATCCAGAAGGGTTTCCCATGTTGGGTTGCCCTGCAGGTAAGTTTGCTTAGTTGTTCTTCGCCAGATACCCCTTATATGTTGGGCATCCTGCCAGAAATTGTAAATAAAATCCCCGTAAATGGCCGGGGCAGCGATTCTGTCACCCGAATTCAGTATTTCAAGGTTTTTCTTGTAAATGTCATCAAATGCAGGATGAGACATAAGGCTTGCAAGGCTTTTGTCGTTCATCGTCTGGGCCCATTCGATGGCCTCTTTTGAGTCAACCTCCTCCAACCAGAGATATTGATCTTCTTTTTCAGCTATAGAACAACTGTAAAAGGCAGCCAGTGCCATAAGGATTACCAATGCTTTTTTCATTAAATTGTTTTTTTAGTGTTGTGGCCGGTAAGAACCTGCATGTAAGTCTTACCTGTTTTTATTTTTTATACGAACATGCCCGCAGTTATAGGATTAAATATTAAAAGATATTTTTCAAAAATCGTGTGAATGTAAGAAATATACAGATACGTTCTCCTGTTTAGCTCTGAATTCGGTTGCCTTCCGGGTCAAATTCTTGCTTTCCATTTTGTAGTGGCTATGGCACAAACCCTGTCCGTATGTTTAATCTTAAGGGTGTGTGAGAAAAAATCATCAGCAGGATTCTTTTGAGTAAGCATTACAACACTATCGCCATATTTTATTTCCGAAACAAACCGACCATGTATTTCTTCCAACTGAAAGTTCTCTATAATGTCGTCCGGAATAGAATTCATAAGCCATTTCAGATAAACGACATTATTGGCATGGCCATACATGTCAATATCCGACATGTTTAAACAAATATCCTTCTCAATCCGAGCATCGGTAAGGGCTTCTATTTTTTGATTGATGTTAAAGTCAATGGAGGATTCTTTGCAAAAAGACCATTGATTTTTAATTTCATCAAAAATGGGTGCGGGACGTCGGCGTTCAATATCAAAGAACACCCAGAAGCCTCTTGCCCGGGCAATGATATGACCAGCTGAATCGTAAATAATATTTTCCCTGATGCCTTTTACCGTTGAATATTCTGACAACCAGGTTCGGATGACGACTTTTTCCTTGTACCGGGGATAACGTTCTACTTTCAGCACACCCGATACCAGCACCCATCCAATATTTTTTTCATACAGAGTGTGCAATCCATAATTGATGGCATGGCAGTGCTCGGCGGCGGCTTCTTCCAGCAATGCAAGCATGATCTCGGGCGATGCTTCCCTGAATTTATTCAGTTCGAAATGCCTGATTCGATAGTCTATCTCAAAATAGTTTTCCATAATGTTGTCTTTTAAAGCTTTTTACTATAGCACCGGGCTCTTTTGTGCTTACGGTAATCAAATTTATTCCACAGGTTCTGTACATTAGAATTCTCTTCCAGCTCACGGGTAGTCTCGATGTTGGTGATGCCGTCCTTCATAATTGCTTGTCCGATACTATTAAATATCAGGGAATTAATCCCTTTATCCTTATAATCGCTATGAATGGCAATCAGCACTGTATCGAGGGTATCATTAAATTTCAAGGCCCATTTGATGTGCAGAAAGCCAAAGGGAAACAGCTTCCCTCGGGCCTTTTGCAATGCCCGGGAGAGAGAAGGTAAACAAATTCCAAATCCTACCACCTTATTATCGGCATTTACTACCACCGAAACAAATCTCAGCTGCAGCAGGGGAATAAACTGTTCTTTGAGCTCCTGCATCTGTCGTGGCGTAAGCTCTGAAAAACCATATATTTTTTCATATTCGCGGTTGAGCAGGCCAAACAACTCATCGCTATACCTTAACAACTCCTTCTTCTTGTTGAATTTAAGCACTTTAAGATTGTAGCGCTGTTCTATAAAAGCAGCCATCTTTGGATATTTCTCAGGAATACGTTTCGGAACCCTTACATTATATTCTACCCAGTCGACCTCTTTACTATAACCATGCTTCTCGAGCATGGGCCCATAATAAGGAGCATTATATTTGCCATAGGCGGTAGGTATCTCTTCAAAGCCTTCCACCAGGATCCCGGAGACATCCATATCAGAAAAACCCAATGGCCCGTGAATGACTTCACCATTATGCTCGCGGGCCCATTCCTCCACAGTTTTCAGCAGTGCCTCCAGTACCTTTTCTTCCTGCACAAAATCAATCCATCCAAATCGAACATATCGTTTTCTGGTCTTCTCATTATATTTATTATTAATGATGCCTGCAATACGTCCTACTATCTTGCTTTTACCATTATAGGCAAGCCAATAGGTGGCTTCACAAAAATCGAAGGCAGAATTTTTATCTTTGGAGAGGATATGCAAATCGGCAGAGACAAGCTGAGGCACATAATACTTATTCTCCCGGTAAAGCTTATTGGGAAATTCAATAAACTTTATCAGCTCATGTTGGGTGGTCACTTCTTTTATGGTAATACTCATCGGGTGATGTTTTAAAAATGTGAAGCAATGATGCCTGAGCAGTGATTAATTTTTATTCTTTTTCCACGGTTGGACCTGACTATCCACAATAGGCAACAGGCCAGGTTTGCGAAAAACAATCTTTTCGGCCAGTAAAAAATTGACAAGGCCCGAAATCATCAGCGCTGCCAGGTTACACCATACCACTCCCCATCCAAAAATCCTCTCAAAAAGCAGCAGGAATACCATTTTTATTCCAAAACCGAATGCCGCAGAGAGGTTAAAAACGGCTAACCTCGTGAGAAATATTTTTGCTCTGTGTGAGGCAATTCTGTTTTTCCATATCCAGAAGTAGGACAGTAAAAAATTGGTGAACATAGCTGCCTCAAAAGAGATAGTGGGTGCTACAATGTATTTTCCGATGTAGGTATCAAAAACCAGCCTGGTTAACATCCATAACACCAGGGTATCCACTCCGGTTCCCATGAGTCGGCTTGCAAGAAATTTCATATACTTATTTGCCATGAAAACTGCTGCTTAATGATCTTTCTTGCTTTTCCTGTAAAACGAATGTGGGGGGTCGAGCTTTGCGTATTTGCCAAGATCTGAAAAGAAATTTACCAGGTAAATGACCAAAAGGGCCATTGCCAATCCCAAACCTATGAGATCAAATAATTCAAACGATAGCGTCACAACCTCTACCCTACTGTTAGCATAAGGAAAGAAGTAATACAAGGTATTAATTAAAATCACGATTATGCGAAACTCAGTAGGCCCGAATTTATTATACGATATTACAAATTCGCCCTTCAGATGGGTGTTGATATAAGTGAAGATGGATAAAAGCAGATAAGCCATCAGGATCAGCAGGGCCACATAGAGTGCTATAATGGGTGAAAAGCCGGCTCCCATGCATATAATCATCACGGTAAGCGCATCAATATTGTGATCAAGGAAAAATCCATACAGCGGACGCTGTGCATTTCGGGTACGGGCAAGGGTACCATCCAGACTATCGCCAAACCAGTTGATGACCAGTCCCAGGGAAGCCAGCCACAAATACGCCAATTCATAGTTGGAAAGAATATACCCGGCTGCCGAAAACAATGCCCCCACAAAACCTATTATGGTAAGGTGGTCTGAGTTAATCCACACCGGTATTCGCCTGGCCATCCAAATGAGTATCTTCTTCTCCACTTTATTCAGCCAGGAGGTTTGTATCCTTACAGCACCTGTTGTTTCCATAAATATCAATTATGAGATAAAAAATGCAAAACCTTTCACGAAACAAAACAAAGGTTTAATAACACGAATAGCAATATTTGTCTAGGTATAACGGCAACAAGGGACAAATTTAGGAAAATATTTCAAACCATCAGTTGCAATGTATATCAGATTGTAGCCCGATCGGCCATGTGGGCATGCATAAACCTGGCAACCTCTCCTTGGTTAGGGTCTTTTCCAGACCTAACAAAAAGGACAGGTCAAGCCCTGTCCCTACAGATTCAACCTTTAACAATGAAAAAATGCCGGTCAAGCCCGGCAGAAACATCAACGGTTTATCCCGTTCTCAACAAAAAACCCCCAAACCACCCTATATGCCTTACACCATCCAATCATTGCACAAATCGCTGGTGTATAGGCCGGGCTCGACCGGCCTTACTTGTTTTATTAATGGCAATAAGGTAGGGACAGGGCTTGACCTGTCCTAAAATCTCATGGACATAAATCAATGCACCTGTGGCTGAGGTTTTACCCCGAAGGGGTCAACATTGAATAGCCGTGGGTGCGAAGCAAACCCACGGAAAAGGTGCAGCGTGTTCCATTTCCGCCCGAAGGGCCGGCATCTGCTGCCATTGCGCACGCAGTGCGCCCATTAGAAGCAGCGAAAAATGCCGTAGGCCCGCACGGCCGTGCGGGCATGCATAAACCTGACAACCTCTCCTAACTAGGGACTTTATATAAATGTCTTGATGATACTCCACCATACCAGATTCACAGTTTGGTGTTAGCCAGCCTGGGAAGCCTTTAATTTTTATACATAAATTCGTACCTTTGATAAAACTGCTTTCATTAATTGCAAAACCATTTAAATTTCAAATCATGAACTTGCAATATATTTCAGACCGCAACGGCAATCCTGTAAGTGAAGTTATTCCAATTCATGATTGGGAGATGCTCAAGCAAAAATAAAAATAAGACTATGCAACGAGTAGTAATTGATATACCGGATAATAAAGTCAGCTTCTTTATGGAGTTGGTAAATAACCTTGGTTTTAAAAAAGTAAAGCAGATTTCAAAAGAGCAAAAGCAATTTGTTGATGATTTACAGCATTCCCTGGAACAGGTGAAACAAC
>JBEPXC010000145.1:0-9072 GCA_041642035.1 Sphingobacteriia bacterium | reverse complement strand
CCATGGAAACTGAGATGGTGAGTAAAGCTCAATCTGAATTGCGGAGAGATATAATAGTTTACCGATAAGTCTGTTGCAGCCCCGAAACCAAAGCCACCCGTGCTTAATACCGTATCATCGTCGTTGCGGGTATCCAGCACCTGATAATACTGAAGATTGTATCCCAAAATTGCGCTGGTACGTGAGTTGGGATAGTAACCAAAGGATTGCCGGAATCCCAGCTGTGCATTGGGTGAGCGGGTCACATTATCAGAGTCCTCGTATATTCTATTGATAAATCCCACGTATGCATGGGCATTAATAGAATTTTGCCAGGTCAGGTTGATGGGTTTTTCCCTTTTAAACTCTGCTCCGGCATACAAACTAAAAAAATCATAATAGGATTCTGACTTTTCTTCGGTAGGTAAAAAGTAATTAAATTTATACACGTGGCGCGAATAAGTGGGTATCATTGCAAGAGAAAAGCGCTCTCCGCTTTCTCTGATCTGCAGGCCACTGTTTTGCCAGTAATCATTTAAAACAGCAAAGTAACTGCCATCATAATCCAGCACAAAATCCTTGGCTACCAGGAAGGAATCCAGTGCTTCCAACTGATAAATTCTTTTTAAGCGTGCATCAAAAAATCGCTCATTTTTTATTTCTGATATCAATTGTGCCAGCTGAATGATCTCTTCATCACTTTTCTGGCCGGAAACCCTGTTGATGGCAGCCAGTTCATCATAGATATACACGGCATGTCGTGCATCCTGCACTTGCTCAATGCGTCCCTTACCCATTTTAAGGGGGAGTGAAATACCGGTGGAATGAAACCAACGTCCTGATTCATTTTCATCACCCTGCCAGGGATAGGTATAACTTCTGTATAAATCCGTGTTGTGATTGAAAGCCACATCATATTCCAGGAATCTTACATTCTCAAAATATTTTCTGTTTACCAGATTACCATTCAGAGAAGGACTCCATCCCCTGGTCTTATTGGTTAACCTGTCATATGTCACGTTTTTATCATAATGAAGATAATTGCTAAAACGTACATCATATTCACGCTGGTATTCTTCACTGTTAAGATAAAAAGAGTAATACGCTGAGATCTGATTGTTAAACTTGTTGGTGTTTTCATCTGCATCGCCATAAAACAGGCGATAATCGTTTTGTCCCCTAAGGCCGAAATTAAGGTCGAGTGTGCTCCTTTTCAGATAGGGCAATTTGTAGTCCGAGAGGTCAAATTCATTCTCCTGGGCATAGCCATGGCCGCACACCAGCAGAATGATCAGTGCAAGGATTCCTGTTGCTTTTTTCATAAGGCGTGATTTTAGGTTAAGGATAAAAGGCTGAAAAACATATAAAACAGTATTGAATTCCTCATTAAAAAATATGTATGCTCTATGGCATAGGCAATGCATCTTTCATAACAAAAAAATAAAAAAAATCTCCCCAGCTTACTTGACGCTAAACTATAAATATATTAACTTATTATGACTTTAACTTATTGTACTAAAAAATATTTAATTTCACTGATGTATTCATACTATTTCAACAGTTATATTTACTTAAAACAATGCTTCACCTATCAAACAATAATCCTGTCAAAACCTTATACAGATATAACCTTACAAAGAACCAATGATGAACAACAAGATCTTCACCCCATACAAGCTCTCGCATACCACCCTGCCGAACAGAATGGTGATGGCTCCCCTGACGCGCAGAAGAGCCGATAATGGCTGCCTGGCAGCCGATGAAATGGTTGCCCTGTATTATCAGCAGAGAGCCTCGGCAGGCTTGTTAATCGCTGAAGGAAGCCAGATATCACCACAGGCATACGGATACACCGGATCTCCGGGCTGTTTCACACCCAACCAGCTGGAGGGATGGAAAAAAGTTACCCGGGCAGTGCATCATGCCGGAGGTAAAATATTTCTCCAGCTCTGGCATGTGGGGCCATTTTCGCATCGCCTTCTGCAGCCCGGGGTAAGAGCTCCGGTATCGGCTTCCCCGGTAACCCCTGAAGGCGATGTGCTCACTCCCGGTGGACGCATGCCCTTTGAAACCAGCAAAGCCATGACCAGGGAGGAAATTTTTCAAACGGTAGAAGATTTTGCCAGTGCGGCCCAGAATGCCATTATTGCCGGATTCGACGGGGTAGAGATACACGGTGCTCACGCTTATGTAATCGACCAGTTCATCATGGATGGCACCAATAAACGTAATGACGAATTTGGTGGACCGGTTGAAAACAGATGTAGATTATTGTTTTTAATCATAGACCAGATCTTAAAGTCCGTTCCTGCCGAAAGGGTTGGCCTGCGCCTCTCACCCAAAGGCGTAAGACCGGGCATGGAGGATTCGCAACCCGAAAAGACCTACGGATACATCATTGATAAACTCAACAAGTATCAATTGGCTTATCTTCACCTCAGCGAGATGATGACCACAGAGGAAAGGCTGGCCGATCCTGATAAGTCTGTAGTTCCTTTTTACCGCAGTATCTATAATGGTACCCTGATCTCATGCGGCGGACATAGCCTTCAAAGTGCCAACCGCATGCTAGAGGCCAACGAAGCAGATCTGATTGCTTTCGGCAAGCCCTTTATTTCTAATCCCGACCTGGTGGAACGCTTTAAGCACAATGCTCCTCTGACACCATGGGACAAGGAAACCTTTTATCACGGTGGGGCAAAGGGGTATATTGACTACCCGATGCTGGAATTTTCATGAATGCCTGGCCAGGAAGAAGAATTCTTATGTAGCGGGGGGCAGAAATTTTTGGTGACTAATCAGCTGATGGATCAATCCCCTGAAGATAAAATGATGCAAAGGCATTACCGAGTACCAGTACATGCGTCCGGCCAATCCGCGGGGTCTGAAGGTGGCTGTTTGATGAAGAATGCCATCGGCAACCCGAAATTCAAGCCATGCTTCACCCGGAAGTCTCATTTCGGCAAACAGCAGCAATCTGCCTTCCTCTCTGTTGGCATAGAGCACCCGCCAGAAATCAACCGAATCACCGGCAACAATACGGTCGGGATGGGTACGGCCACGCCTTAATCCTACCCCACCCGACATCTTATCCATAAAGCCTCTTATCTGCCAAAGCCAACTGGCATAATACCAACCGGTCTTGCCACCGATGCGCCATATATTGTTGATGGTTTGCTGCTCATCTGTAACCTCTGCGCTGCGATGATCAACAAAACAACCATTAACAGGCACATTGATGTATGCCGATAAACTGCGTGTAATCCGTCCACTAATCAGGCTGTCCTTCCAGCTGGATACCACTTCGTTGGTTTCGATGGCCGAAAGGGTTCTTTGGAGTGAAGATTCAAAATCAAGGGGCTGTACGTTAAGGATATGGTTAATCTCATCGTTGCGGGCTACCACCTCAACTTTCATGCTGCTAACCAGTGCTGTGGCCAGCCGATAAGAGGTGGAAGTAATAAAATACAACCAGTAAGAAGATAGCCTGGGTGTCATAACCGGAACCACCATAATACGACGCCTGAGGCCCCTGGCCCTGGCAAACCCCAGCAGCATTTCCTTGTACGTCAGGATATCGGGTCCGCCAATATCAAAATTACGGTCAAAGGTTTGCGGATGAAATAATGTCTCTACCAAAAAGGTGATCACATCCTTCACGGCAATGGGCTGACATCTGGTCTTTAGCCAGCGGGGGGCAATCATAACGGGAAGCTTCTCCACCAGATCGCGCATGATCTCAAAGGAGGCGCTCCCCGAACCTATTATAATACCTGCCCGCAGGGTGGTAAGATGATAATTGCCTCTTCCCAGTTCCTGCTCTACGGCCTTGCGCGAGCTCAGATGCTTTGAAAGACTTTCGTCATTAATAATACCACTGAGATACACCACATGTTTTACCCGGGTCTTTTCCATACTCATGCGGAAGTTCTCTGCCGACTTTTTTTCCATCACATCATAATCCGCAAATGTGCTCATCGAATGGATCAGGTAATAGGCCCCGTCGATATCGTTGGGTATTTTCGATAATCCATCAGGATCAAGAAAATCAACCTCCAACACTTCAACATGATCTTTTAGGGGTTGGGGAGGCGAAAAGCGGTTGACATCGCGCACACAGCATACTACCGTATGACCATTTTGCACCAGTAAGGGTAAGAGGCGTTTGCCAATATATCCGGTAGCGCCGGTAAGGAGAATCTTCATTCGGGAAAATTTGATTTAAGTTGATGACTGAAATCCTTAACGCATGGATTTCATAAGGAGAAATTAAACACAGAAAGTAATAAGCTAAGTAATGATATCAATTAACTTCCCGCCTTAAACCAAACAAATCAGTGTGAAAGAATGTTTGCAGCCTTTGATCAACAGACCAGAATCCGCCCCCTTTTATCAGCAAAAAAATACTCCCCAGCAACATCGACCAATCGGTACGGCTGGCATGCAAGGCTTCCCAGAAACCTTTCTCAATCAAAATATCAACCTTTGTAGTGCTAATGGCTACCAGCATTATGACAAGTGTAGGTATGACTGCCAGGCGTGTCAGAAGTCCCAGTAAGATCAATGTTCCACTTAAAATTTCAAATCCTCCTACCAGATTACCCAGGAATTCAGGGTTGGGTAATCCTATGGATTCAAATCTTCCGGCACCACGCAACTCAGGAAAAAGAAATTTTTGAATGCCTTCCGACAGAAATACAGCACCCACCATCAAACGGATCAACAGGGTAGTCTGGGCGTTGTCTGTTTCTAATATTTTTCCTGGCATAATGGTAGGGATTGATTGGACAGAATAAACTTTACGGAAAGCCATACACATCTTGTATGTTTTTTTCAATTTTTAATCTCGTATTATAACTTTTTTAAAGATAATATATTTTTATCATTTTAAACACGTAAATCAGCTAAACAACCTTTCCCGGCAACAAAGATCAGAAAATAGAAGCTGCAGGGAAGAGATATTCTTCCTAAAGCATCCGCCAAAAGAAAGGAGGTAATGTGATGGCCCCGTCAATTAATATTCAAACATTTTTTATCTTTGTGGATAAGGGTGAAAACTTTATTTCCCCCAATCATCAATGCGTTTCTATTGCTATGATAATAATTGGTATCACGGGCACCCTTGGTGCAGGAAAAGGAACAGTAGTTAATTATCTTATCAAAGAGAAAGGATTCACCCACTATTCCGTAAGAAGCTATCTTGCTGCGATCATTACTTCCAACCACCAGAAAGTAAACCGCGACAGCTTAACCCATACCGCCAATGCTTTGCGCCAAAAGCATGGACCGGCATATATCATTGAGGAATTGTATCGTTTGGCCAACAAAAAGGGAAAAGATTGTGTGATTGAAAGCATTAGAACTCCCGGTGAGATTAAGTCCCTGAGAAAGCAGAAAAACTTCATCCTGCTGGCTATAGATGCTGATGTAAACTCTCGATTTGAAAGGATTAAAATCCGCAATTCAGAAACCGACCAAATCGATTTTGATACCTTTAAAAACAATGAACAAAGGGAAATGGTTTCATCTGATCCTACCAAACAAAATCTCTCTGCTTGCATAGAAGCGGCTGATTATGTAATCCTAAACAATGGAGATAAACAGGAATTGGAACAAAAGACGGAAGATATCCTACAGCGTATAGCCAAAGAATTGTCCCCGAAAAAACATTCTACACCCAAAACATAACCTGGAAAATACTATTTACCTCATAAACCAAGAGCTCTTATACCATGGAAAACAGCATTTACATCCGTCCTACCTGGGATGAATACTTTATGGAGATTGCCCACACAGTAAGTAAGCGCGCCACCTGCGACCGCGGCCGCAGTGGATGTGTCATTGCCCTGGGCAGGCAAATCCTGGTCACTGGTTATGTCGGTTCTCCCATTGGGCTGCCCCATTGTGATGATGTAGGCCACCAGATGAAAAAAGTGCTGCACGAAGATGGCCACTCTACTATGCATTGTGTGCGAACGGTTCATGCAGAGCAAAATGCAATATGCCAGGCAGCCCGAAAAGGCATCAGCATTAATGGAGCAACGCTCTATTGTCGCATGACGCCTTGCCGCGTCTGTGCCATGCTGATCATAAACTGTGGAATAAAAAGAGTAGTTTGTGAAAAGAAATATCATGCAGGGGCTGAGTCCGAAATCATGTTTCAGGATGCCGGTGTTGAACTGGTATATTTCAATAATGAATTCTTACAGTATGAAAACCAATAATCTTTAATACAAATAGGCTATGTTGGTCGCGGCGCAAATACTTTCCATTATAGTAATCCTTTTAACAACAGTGGCTTTGTTGTCAAAAAAAGAATGGTGGATAAGAGTGTTTGATTTTCCCAGGCTTCAGATAATCTTCTTATTATTTGTAGGTATGATCGTACAGATAATATGGTTCGAAGGGGAGTTTTATCCCGATTGGGTCATCCTGATTTTTTCCGTGTTGGCATTTGCCATCCAGTTCTCCTACATAGCCCCTTATTTCCCCTTTTCTAAAAAAGAGGTCCCCGATGCAGATCCTAACACCGATGCGCAAATCTCTTTCCTGATCTCTAACGTGAGAATGAAAAACAGAAAGTGCGAAAAACTGAAAGATCTTATGGCTAAGTATTCAGCCGATATTGTCCTGCTGGTAGAAACCAATCAATGGTGGGCAAACACCATCGATCCGGTAATGTCTGATTATAACTATAGCGTAAAACACCCACTGGAGAATACATACGGCATGTTGCTTTACTCAAAGATCCCTATTGAAAACGTTAACATTGAACATATAATCAAAGATAATATACCGTCTATTCATGGAATTGTGGAAAAAAGCGGCGCCAGAATGGCCCTCAGCTGCTTACACCCCGAGCCTCCTGCTCCCGATGAAGCCGACACTTCAAAGCCCCGTGACAAGGAGCTCATTATCATGGCCAAAAGAATCAAAAAATTAAACATCCCTTATGTGGTCATAGGTGATATGAACGATGTTGCCTGGTCGGATACCTCCATAAAATTTACGAAAATATCGGGCATGAAAGATCCTAGAAAAGGAAGAGGATTCATGAATACTTATAATGCCAATATACCTACAGTCCGGTGGGCATTGGATCACATTTTTGTATCACAGGATTTTGGCGTAATAAAAATGGAACGATTGGCTGACATCGGCTCAGATCATTTTCCCATATACATAAAATGCGCATTAGCAAAGCCATAATTAAACTTACTACTCCGCAATACAATTTTGACAAGCGGTAAGATACAGCTCGTCAACAAAATAATATTTGGTTTGTCCTTACCGCCATCCTCTGGCAAAACCTGCTATGAGTCCAATGACCAATAACACTAAAAAGATGTAAAATATGATTTTTGCAATAGACGCTGCCCCTGCAGCAATACCACCAAAACCCAAAAGCGCTGCTATTAGCGCAATAACTAAAAATACAATAACCCAACGTAACATAGCTTTCAAAATTTAGTTAATACTAATATGAATATTTAATTCCATTGCCTTTAAATATTGCAGCAAATCGATGTATTGCTTTTTATACCATCACAATAATCAACAAAGAAACACTATGATAGTTGTATAACAAACCAACCCTTATATAAAGCTTTTGATAATAACCAGAGCGAATCCTGCAATGAAGATATAAAACAGAACCCGTGCAATCGAAGCAAAACCTTTAGTTATGGAGGTAAAGCCCATTAAGGCAAACATAAAGGAGCCAAAAAGAGTTGTTATTATCCAGTCTATCATATTACAATTTTTTTTATTTGTAGTAAGATAATTCCAAATACCATACCTGATTAACAGAAAATTACACCAAATTCTCTCTGGCACATGAACTTATCACACCAGCATTATGTTAAATCCTTAGCCAATACATGCTTACGAGCCATTGGTTTTTATTGTATCTGCAGGCCTGAGTATACCTTTGAATGAGACCACAGAGGCAACTGTGGTGAACCCAATAGACAAATGGGGATATTTTTACACATAATCAACACCCATTTAAGCCAGCAAAAACAGCAAGAAAAGTCAGTAGTCGCAGGTATGGAACCACCCAAAAAAAGCTGTCCTTTAAATGGGACAGCTTCTATTATCTTTTCTCTTTAACATTAGGAATAAAGGCCTGAAAACAGGAATTTGGTTGCTTATTCCTGCATATCTCTAAAGATAAAAGCACCTTTATCGCCCGCTGAGTTAACATATCCACGAAACATGGCCGTTGTATTAAACTCCATTACGATATTTCCATCTTTATCAATGGCTATGATGCCACCATTAGCCTGCTGCTCTCTAAGTTTTCCCTGGATAAGGTCATAAGCGGCATCCTGCAGGCTTTGTTCTTTATACATCATTCGGGCAGCTATATCATAAGCTATCAAATTGCGGATAAAAAATTCACCGTGACCGGTTGCTGAAACCCCACAGGAAAGATTACTGGCATAATTTCCGGCCCCAATCAGTGGGCTATCGCCAACACGTCCGGGATATTTGCCTGTCATCCCGCCGGTTGATGTTGCCGCCGCAATATTGCCCTGCATATCCAGGGCAACAGCACCAACAGTGCCCATCTTTACATTGTCATCATAGAGATCGATACTGCTTCTTTTGCTGTTGACGTTGTTTTTTATAAACTCACGATATTGATCCCACCTCTTCTGATTGAAAAAATAACCCGGATCAACGACTTCTACTCCATTGTTATAGGCGAACATTTCGGCACTTTTTCCAACCAACAGCACATGAGGAGAGTTTTCCATTACTTTTCGTGCTGCTATTATAGGATTTTTAATATTGGTGAGTCCTGCCACTGCACCTGCCAGATTGGTGGCACCACACATGATGGAAGCATCGTGTTCATTTTTGCCATCGATATTAAACACCGCACCCTTTCCGGCATTAAACAAGGGTGAATCTTCCAGCAGTATAACCGCAGCTTCAACGGCATCCAGGCTGCTCCCTCCATTGCTTAATATATCCTCCCCTGCCTTAACAGCCATGGCCAGCACACTCAGGTACTCGTTCTGCTGATCCTGACTTAACGATTGGGGATCGATATTTCCTGCTCCTCCATGGATTACAAGAGCATAT
>JBEPXC010000144.1:0-9308 GCA_041642035.1 Sphingobacteriia bacterium | reverse complement strand
CTGTCAGGGTTTCAATAAGGGGTGGAAGTTGTTTCATCAACTCTTTCACTTCTTCAACCGATTTTGCCTGCCCGATACGGTGAATGAGAAATTCGGGTGTGTTTCGTCGCAACTCAGAGAGAGCCAGTAGGCTAATATATCCCGAATTCTGTTTATCAGGAGTTTTTATGGCCACATACGATACTTTGTGTTCCATCATCAGGCCGAAAGCATCCATTACCAGGTCCTTGTCCGTAACAGATACCACCGGGGCACTCATGATTTCCGAAACGGGAAGTTTGGCATCCAGACCCTTGGCAACAATCCTGCGGCTGATGTCTCTATGGGTTATGATGCCAATCACCTCTTCGGCTTCGTTATGGATGAAAATTACATCCGCATTTTTCATCAGCATCAGACGCGAAGCCACCTCCACTCTTGTGTCCATAGAGCAGAAAGGGGCCTCCTGCACAAAATCCTTAACAGATTTGAGCAATATGCTGGCCGATAGCTGGCGTGGATTTCTTTTAAAGTGAATATCTCTATTGAGGTGCTCGTAGGCATCCATAATGATTCCGTCGCAATAGACCGATTTATCGTGTAAATCCTTCACCGGGAAAAGGGATATGATAACGGGAATGATGGAGCCATCCGACTTTTTAATTCTCAGCAGGCGATCTTTGATATAGACACTTTCGTTGATGGCCCTGATGACCTCATTTTTTTCTTCTTTTTCATGAAAAAATTCCTGCACCTGAAGGTTTTTGAGTTCAGTAAGCGAATGATACCCCAGCAGGCTGAGCGCCTTTTTGTTGATTTCTACAAAATGCGACTGACGACCCAGGGTGCAACGGAATATGCCCAGGTTAAGCCTGTCGGCAATAGATTTGAATTTTTCCAGGCTTACATCCAGTTCTCTTTCTACATCTTTGTGTCGGGAAACATCTTTAATCGTGTAAATGAATCCTTTATTGTTTTCCAGATCAAAGGGTGAGCGTGTAATAATTACATCGGCCATCAAGCCGTTTTTCTTTTTTACTTTTTGTTCCCTTACCATTTCGGTATTTTCAGCAGAATTTGCAACTTCCTTGGTTTGATTTTTTATTTGCAGAAAGCAGTTCAGGCTCCCCATGAGCAGAGGATCCTTTTCATCGGTTTCGCCGGGATTGTAACCCATCAGGCTCATCAGGTATGGATTGCAGTAAACGATCTCCTGGTTCATGGTCATCAATACTCCATCTGTTGACGCTTCAACAAGCGTTTTGTACTTCTGCATGGTTTCGCGCTGAAGGTTTTGTGCTTTTTGTTTGAGTTGTTCGGCCAGGTAATTTCTTCTGGCCAGATAAATGATGATTAACCCGATAATGATGGTAATGATGACCGATATCCACACAAGTTGCCGGGTAATGGCTGAAATCTCTTTTTGTACATCCTCCACATATATTCCGGTGCCGATAATCCAACCCCAGGGTTCATAAAGCTTTACAAAAGAAAGTTTGGGTACAACGATAAGGCTGTCGTCCTTCCATTGCCATTTATAATCAATATATCCCTGCTGGTTTCCCTCGACCAGGTTTTTTATTTCTACAAAAAAGCGTTTTCCTTCGGTATCGGTATAATCAGATAAATTCATCCCGTTCATCTGTGGCCGGTAAGGATGCATGATCATACGGGGTATCGTATCGGTAATCCAGAAATAATCTTTCTGTTCGTCGCCATAGCGCATGTGGGCAATGATATCGATGGCTTCCTGTTTGGCGCGCTCAAGGGAAATGCTGTCGGTGGCTTCCTGGTCCAGGTTCTTTAGTACGCTCCATACGGTATTGGTGAGTTCACGAATGGTTTCACGCTTCTTGTCCAGCAGGTTTTCCCTGTAGTTGGGAATTACAAAGCTATACATGGCAGCAAGAAATAAAATTATAGCCACCATTGAGGGGAGTAGAATACGATAGAAAAAGCTTTGTTTTTCCATGCTTGCTGGAGATTAAATATTTGGAATCATTTGAAGGGTAAAATTCTCGGTATCAAAGATAGTAAAACTGCTTTGGTATCTTTCACCTGCAATGGCAGGGCAAATAAAGGCTTTGTGAAATTTGTTTATTTTTAGAGGTTCTTGGGTGGGATTAGGCCAAAACCATGGGTTAATGGCTGTAAGACCGTGCGGATGAGCATGGCCCACAAAAGAGATTCTGCACTTTTGCTCTTTCATAAATCTGAAATGGTCGCGTATCTCTATGGTATAGGACGGAAACCATCTGCTGATGCCGGCCATATCAGGATGAAAAAAATGGCTGAAGAGCAAGTTTTGATCACTTGCCTGAACAATTTCCCATTCATTAAGGTCCTTCAGAAATTGAAGATTATCCTGATTTAGCACAGGCAGGACTTCATCAAGATAAAGCCATATCTTGTTGTTTGTGGCTGAGATTCTTTCCGTTATACTTAACTGATACCAGTTGTCAGGCATGTTCTTTTTTGCAAAATAGGAGGGTAGGCGTTCTGAAGTGAAGAGGTCGTGGTTTCCGGCAATGACAATATCGGCTTTTTCTCTTATCAACTCTATACAGGCATTGGCATCGGGTTTATGATTGTAAAAGGCAGGGCTATATCCGGTAATATCGCCCAGGCAAATGATTACATCGCAGCCCAGGGTTTCAATAGTTCGCATCGCCCTCTCCAGGTTGATAATGTCTTCGTGAATATCTGAAAGGATGGCCAGCTTCATAGCAATTCCTGATGGATAAGTATTTGTTGCCCTCCCCAAAAGTGTGGAAGGCGAAATGCAGAGAAATGCCGTGGTTTAACGGGCGATTTCTCTGCATCTTTTATAGTGCATGCTAATTTAAGCTAATTTTTTCTTTTGTGTCAGTAATGAAACCACTATTAAGACAATAAAAGAAAGAGGAATGGAAATGATACCTGGATTATCAAAAGGAAAAGGAGCAGTTTCCTTTAACAGACCATAGCGCTCGAACATGCTGGGAGATAAGGCAATGATCAGGATGGAAGAAACGATACCCGTAACAATTGAACTGGCAATGCCCTTGGAAGTGGTTTTTTTCCAGAAAATAACCCCAAGGATGGAAGGTAAATTTGCTGCGGCAGCAACGGCAAATGCAAGCCCTACCAGGAATGAGACGTTCATGCCTTTAAAGAGAATCCCCAGCAGAATAGCAAATAATCCCACACCAAAAGCAGCCAGTTTTCCGGCTCTTACTTTTTGTTTGTCGCTCATTTCTACTTTCATGTATTTATCAACAAAGTCATGCGCGATAGCACCTGAGGATGCCACGATCAATCCGCTTACGGTACCCAGTACAGTAGCAAAAGCAATGGCAGAGATGATAGAGAAAATACCAATACCAAAAGACTTGGCCAGCAAAGGACTTGACATATTGCTGCTCTCCAGGTCGTTAACACCACCCACCATTGCTCCTAAACCCATGTACAGGGTGAGGATGTAAAAGAAACCAATGGCCGCTATGGCTACAATGGTTGATTTACGGGCTGCACGTTGACTGGGCACGGTATAGTACCTGATAAGGATGTGGGGTAGGGCTGATGTGCCGAAAAACAGGGCAAGCATCAAAGAAATGAAATTAAGTTTCCCCCAGATGTCGCCATCTTTTCCTACTTTCAGCAGGATACCGGGTTTCAATACAGCAGAACCTGGTGTAGGACTTTGAAAAAAGACCGTGACCATATCCTCCTGATACGCAAAACTGACTTTTTTGAAAAGAACAACCTCACTCTCCTCCAGGACACTGAGATATTCCACCGGACCAAGCGGACCGGTTTGTTCCACCTGTTCTCCCTTATAGATAATTTTATTGAAGTGACCAACCTGATAGAAACGATTTTCTGATTTTGGTGCCCCATTGTAAAGCCTCTCACCCGATGGCGTTGAGGTAATGCTGGGTGCTTCGGTGAGTAAATATTCTCCGGATTCTGATTGGGTAAGCATAAACCAGGTGTGGTATTCTCCTTCTGAAAGCTTTACGAATGTTCTGCCCAGATGATCTACCTGTCCTAAAAGCTCATAATCTTCTGACTCAATGGCTGTCACTTCTCCATTTTCTACCATGGCTTCAACAGTGGCAAATTCATGATAATCTTCAGTAGGCTTTAAATTAAACCCATTGTTGATGATATAAATGGTAAGGATGGTTGAAAAGATGATCAGCAATCCACCTTTAATAAACTGAACAAAAGTAGTGGAAGTCATACCTGCAGTAGCCACAATATATATTACCACGGCGCCCACAATGGCAACTCCTGCCCAGTGGGGTAACCCCAGCAGGGGTACCACCAAATCACCTGCTCCCACCATTTGGGGGATCAGATAAAATATGGAAACAATGAGAGTGCTGATTGATGCGGTAAGTTTAATGGCCCTGGAATTGAATCTTGCATCAAGGGCATCGGTAAAGGTGTAGCGGCCAAGTCGACGCAGGGGTTCGGCCACCAAAAACAGTGCTACTACCCATCCGGCCAGGTAACCGATGGAGTAAATAAATCCATCGTAACCAGCATAAGCAATCATACCCGAAATCCCCAGGAAAGAGGCTGCAGAAAGATAATCACCGGCAAAAGCAACCCCATTCACTCCCCAGTGAATATTGCCTCCGGCAGCGTAATAGCTGGCGGCTGATTTGGTTTTTGATCCAAAATAAAAGGATAGGCCTAATACGGCGGCAACAAATACAATAAATATTAAAATTGCCCAAATAGAAATATCGTACGTCATTTTTTAGCCTCCTTTTCCATTTTATCTTCCATATGAGAGCATACCAGGCTGTAAATATAGCCCATAACAGCAGCCAGAACAATAAGCCCGATGCCATATACCACAGCCAGGTTTAATCCTGCTATTACTTTTACACCCATCAGCTGGGTGTAATTGATGCCAATGATAACAAAGCTGGCATAGAGTATAGCATAAACGGCAAACAGGATAATTCCGAGCCTCGTTTTTTGTCTGGTAGCATAGTCTACTCCCAGATCCGTAGCGGGTTCATGTAGCATTTCTGAGGTTTTTAATGATTACTTGGTTTCTGATTTTGAAACTCTTAAGAAGAATGAATTTCACGCACAGGCTAAATTAATAATATTTAGCAATCGTTTAACGAAAATTTTACATAAAGACTGTATGGTAAAAATATTTTGATTTACAAACAATATTTAAAATATTAACAACGTTTTTATATTAGATCGATCTTATTCTTCCATTTTGCGCAAAAGAGTACCTGGAATTCAGTATTAATCCTTAAACTCTCGAGTTATGCAAACCAAGAAATCACCTTCCGCCAATCTCGAAGCCGGCAAAGGAATATTCTTTAAGACTGGCTTAGTACTCACCATGGTTCTGGTATTGATGGCCTTTCAGTATCGTGCCTACGACCGGATAACCCACGATAAATCTACCAAGGGAATATCCTATACCGAAGAAGATGAGATGCCTGTTACCATTCCCAAGCCCCCGCCACCACCTCCTCCGCCTGCCAATGATTTTAAGGTAGTGCCTGACGATCAGGTGAAAGAAGAAGTTGAGGTGAAAATCACCAATGAGGCTGATGATAAAACAAGAGTTGCTGTTGAGCCACCCCCCGTTCCTACTATTGAAGAGGACGTAGTTGATGAGAATAAGGTTTTTGATTTCGTGGAAGTTAGGCCAGAATTTCCAGGTGGGTTACCTGCTTTTTACGAATTCCTCAAGGATAACCTCAAGTATCCCCGACCTGCACAGGAAAACAATATCCAGGGAATTGTATATGTGGGTTTTGTAGTGGAAAAGGATGGATCAATAAGCAATGTGCACCTTGTGCGTGGAATCGGTGGAGGTTGTGATGAAGAGGCTATGAGGGTTATTAGGAAAATGCCACCCTGGAATCCCGGTTTGATGGGACTGCGCAAAGTAAGGGTAAGTTTCTCATTGCCTGTTAGATTTAAACTGGAGATGTAGATTTTAACCTGATCATAGTTTTCATGCCAAAGGAATGGTGAAGTGAAAGGTACTTCCTTCACCTTCCTTTGTTTCAGCCCATATCTTGCCCTTATATAATGCTATGATTTCTTTGCAAAGGATTAGTCCTGTTCCTTTCGGGCCCTCTATGGCCAAAGGGATTGTTATTTGTCCCCATTGGTTACATCTCTTGGTTTTGAAAAGCAGGTAAAACAACCAAAAAGCTCTGCAGTCAAGGGGTGTGAAATTCATCGTAGAAAACACCTACTTTTATCAGTGCAATCACCTATACTTGTCTGCAATTATCTCCGTACATTTATTGCCAGGAATTTTCTATAACAAGAGGTGGCAGCAACACTGTTAAATAGATTATGATAATGATCGGTTTTTATAATTATACCGTGATTGTCAGTATAAACAGTCTGCAACACCATCAGGTGAATCTTTAGAAAAAGGGGAAATTATTACCGTGACTAAAACAATCTACTCTTTAGAAAAAAGGTCTTTTACCATTAAAGCTCATTACAGTTGATATATAATCATGCAGATATGACAAAAAAATTATGCTTTAGCCGCAAGACCATTCTTTCTGGTGTATTGTTTTTTATGGTTTCGGGATTGTTTTCTCAGACCTATATCCTGAATGAGGATTTTTCTTCAGCATCCGGTATTACACCACCCACAGGATGGACCGTAACCACTGTAACAGGAACAGCAGATGATGTATGGCGGTTTGACAATCCCGGTCTCAGGGGCGTAAACTATCCTGCTGTTGGCCGTATGGCCATGATGGATGCGCAGGCCATATCCAATGATTCCGTCCCGGAGGAGGTAATCCTGGAAAGTCGCTATCTCGATTGTTCGGGGAGCTTTTCCACACTGATTATGTTCCACCACTGGTTTGTGCCGAGTGAAGGTGCTACAGGCTCCGTGGAAGTATGGGATGGATCCCTTTGGCACGAAGTAAAGCAATATGCTGACAGCACAGCCAATGTATCCTATGAGCTGATCAATATTTCCGAATTTGCCGGAGGTGTTAGTGATGCGAAAGTACGTTTCCGATGGACCGGCAATGGCTCCGGCTGGTGGGTAATAGATAATTTTAAGGTATACGCTCCCCTGGCACTCGATGCTGCCATAGAGAACATCAGCAGTCCCCGGATGCCCTTCAGTGCCGGCAATCAACCCATAAAGGCCAGCATTGCCAACCTGGGCATCAACACCATTAGTTCCCTCACCTTTAACTGGGAGATTAACGGGGAAGCACAAACCCCCTTTCACTGGACCGGTTCCCTGAAGATTGGAGAAACCGACGATGAAGTCACCCTCGGAACCTATGATTTTCAGGACGGCCAAATGGTAAACCTGCGCATCTGGATCAGCGAACCCAACGGCCAGCAGGATATGAACGACCAGAACAACGAGCTGAAAACCATATTGTACGGTTCCTTATCGGGTATCTATACCATTGGTGGGGTAGACCCTGATTTTGTGGATTTTACGCAGGCGGTAACGGTGTTGAATACGGCGGGGATAGTGGGGGCAGTGACCTTTCTGGTGCGCGATGCCACCTATGATGAGCAGATTGTCATCGGAAAAGTAACGGGTTCAGGCCCCGAAAACCCCATCCTGTTCAAAGGCGAGAGTGGTGATAGTACCAAAGCGGTATTACGTTATAACACCGATAATAGTATTCTGGATTATGCTTTACGGCTGGAGGGGGCTCAATATATCTCATTTGAATCGCTGGGGTTTGTAAGAGGAGCAAACAACACTCTAATCATGTTGGCTGGTGGGAGTAAAAATATTTCATTTCACAATTGCAATTTTACCAGTCAAGCCATAAGGTCCGATAATGGTGCATATCTTGAAAATGTGGAGATTTCAAACTCACTTGTTAATTCATCAATTGATTTTTATAAAATAAATAATCTTGAGTTAAAAAGCAATATTCTGAACAGAGGGACTATATCTTTTCAACAGGTTAATTCAGCGTTAGTGGAAAACAACACCATTAGTGTGTTATTTAGATATTATGGGCAAGGACTTAATTTTTCAGAAAATAACTCGAGAGATATAGAATTAGGAAATTCAGTCTCTATATCTTCTTATTACCCCCATACATACACTGGAAATATTCATGTTGTTAATAGTGAAATACAGGGGCGTATTTATGTTTATTTAAGAACAGGTAGCCAAAGTTCAATAGTTAATAATAAGATAAATGCTATAGGTAAGGATTATGCTATCAGCCTAACCAATATTGTTAACCTGGAACCCATAGAAATATCCCGCAACAAAATAACCAATGTAGGAAACAAAACGGCCATTATTTCTTCGGCCCGCAATGCCACCATCACCAATAACTTTATCCACACCCTTGGATTGGGTCAGGCAACAGGTATTCAAATCAGCGCTCAGGACAATGTGGTGGCTTTTAACTCCATCAACAACCTGTCCACCAACAATAGCTCGCAGGGTATCCGTGTGACCAATGGCACCAATCAAACCATCAAGAACAATATCTTTTCCACGCCCAACGGGGGGATTCCCATTGAAATAACCGCGGCATTGAATAACAGCGATATTGATTACAATAACTATTACACATCAGGTGCTACTATGGGGCGCTTGCAGGGAACCCATTGCACTACGCTCAATGCATGGGGTGTTGCTATCGGGGGAGATGCAAACAGTCTGCACGTAAACCCGTTTTTTACTTCTGCCACCGATTTAAGCATCAATCATACCGCTTTATGGCAAGCCGGCATTCCCATAGAAGGGATAGAAAACGATATTGATTTGTTCCCGCGGAATCCCAATACCCCTGACATGGGTGCACGCAATTACACTCCCTGTGCCATTGATGCGGGGGTGGATGCCATTGCAGGTGTAGGTCACTCCCTGCAGCCGGGTACACAGGAACTCAAAGTGGTACTGCGCAACCATGGAACCACCAATCTTACGTCGGCAACCCTGAAATGGACGGTAAATGAGCAGGAGCAAACTGCGTTTGTCTGGAATGGTAACCTAGCCATCAAACAGACCGATACGATAATGGTGGGATTATATAATTTTCAGCCCGGGCAGCTTTATGATATCCATGCATGGACGGAAATCCCTAATGGTAAAGCCGACTGCAACGATTTAAACAATACATCATCCCTGGACAATATTGCCACACCTCTATCGGGCATTTATACCATTGGCGGTGTAGATCCTGACTTTGTGGATTTCACCCAGGCGGTAACGGTGTTGAATACGGCGGGGATAGTGGGGGCAGTGACCTTTCTGGTGCGCGATGCCACCTATGATGAGCAGATTGTCATCGGAAAAGTAACGGGTTCAGGCCCCGAAAACCCCATCC
>JBEPXC010000143.1:0-9352 GCA_041642035.1 Sphingobacteriia bacterium | reverse complement strand
CTTTTCCTGTTCAACCCAAAATCAAAACAATAAGGAAGAAGTCCGGCCCCTTCAGGTTGAGGGATATCGGGCAGAAAGCGAACCCTATGCCGTCACCATACGCTCTACCGGCGAATTGCTTGCATGGGAGGAGGTGGAAATAAAGACCCCGGTGGCGGGCAATGTGTTGAACATCCATTTTAAGGAAGGACAATCGGTGAACAGAGGGGCTCTGCTGGTTGAGATAGATAGCCGTACCTGGAGAGCCCAGGTAACAGGCCTGAAGGCACAGCTCGAATCAGCCACCAGTGAACTGCAACGACGCGAACAATTACTGGAGATAGAAGGGGCCAGCCAGGAAATCTATGAGCAATCCAAAGCCAGGGTAAGCGATCTCCAGGCTCAGATCGAGGAATTAAATGTTCGTATCGATCTGGCAAACGTTAGGGCCCCTTTTGGAGGGAAGCTCGGAATGCGGAATTTCAGTCTGGGAGCCTATCTTAATCAGGGAGAAATGATTACCCGCTTGGTGCAATCGGATAAGATCCGTATTCATTTTAATGTGCCCTCACGCTATGCCCTGCTACCCCGGATCGATATGATGGTTAAGGTAGTTCCTTCTGCCAGTCAGGATACTGTTGAGGCCAGGATATATGCCATAGAACCTGGCATTAATCCATCGAGCAGAAGCCTTAATATTCGGGCCAGGCTAAATAACGAGGGCGAGCTGCTTATTCCCGGTGATTTTGCTCAGGTTATTTTCCAGATAGATCGTGATGAGAGTGCCCTGCTCATTCCTGCCGATGCTATTATCCCCGAATTAAATACCCAAATCGTTTATCTTTTGCAAAATGGAATTGCCAAAAGACAGGAGGTAGAAACAGGTACCCGTACGCGCAGCAGGGTACATATACTCAATGGCTTGCAGCCCGGGGATACCCTCATCGTTACAGGGCTTATGGAGGTTAGAGAGGGTTCTCCTGCTCAGATTACTCAACTTATTCAGGGGGGAGAGCAATGACATTATCCGACATAAGCATAAAAAGACCTGTTCTGGCAACTGTCTTTGCTATCGGGATCGTAATCTTTGGTGTGGTTTCTTATTTCTCATTGGGTGTTCGTGAGTATCCGGGGGTTGATCCACCTATCATATCCATTACTACCGATTACACCGGAGCCAATGCTCAGATTCTGGAATCACAGATTACCGAGCCACTGGAGGAAGCCGTAAACAGGGTAGATGGGATTAAAAACATCAGCTCTATAAGTTCTACCGGACGAAGCTCCATCAGAGTTGAGTTTGAATTAAGCCGTGATTTGGATAATGCAGCCAACGATGTGAGAGACCGCGTAGCCCAGGCGGTAAGAAACCTGCCTCCCGACGCCGATCCGCCTGTTGTTAGCAAAGCGGATGCCGATGCACAAACCATCTTTACCATTACCCTCTCCAGCAACAAAAGAGGTCTGCTAGAACTTACCGATATAGCCGATAATGTTTATGCCGAAAGGCTTCAAACCATCGAAGGGGTTAGCCAGGTTAATATATGGGGAAGTAAGGAATATGCCATGCGACTTATCCTGGATACCGAGAGAATGGAGGCCCTGGAGATTTCACCTGTCGACATCCGGAATGCATTGCGGGCACAGAATATTGAGCTTCCCTCGGGTCAGATTGAGGGTGATCGTAGGTATCTTTCCATACAGACCTATGGAAGACTAAATGACGTGGAAGAGTTTAATAATCTTATCATTGCCAGGCGTGGGAGTACTTTAATAAGACTTAAAGACGTAGGAAGGGCGCGTTTGGGTGCTCAAAACGAGAAGTCTATCCTGCGGGGCAATGGGGGTATACCCATGGTTGGCTTAGCCCTTCAGCCTCAACCCGGATCCAATTATATTGAAATTGTTGATGAAGCCAAACGCAGGGTAGAAGTTCTTAAACAGGATACACCCTCTGATATTACCATTGGCATTGGGTTGGACATCACCAATAGCATCCGACGTTCGGTAAGAGATGTACAATACACCATATTCATCGCTTTCCTGCTCGTACTGATTATCATCTTTGTTTTTTTGCGCAATCTTCGTACTACCTTCATACCAGTCATCACCATACCCATTGCCCTGATGGGTAGTTTTATCTTTTTATATGCTGCGGGATTCTCTATCAATGTATTGACGCTACTGGGTTTACTGCTGGCCACCGGTTTGGTGGTTGATGACGCTATCGTAATGATGGAGAATATATATGCTAAAATAGAGCAAGGGATGAATCCCATTCAGGCGGCTTTTAAGGGGGCCAGGCAGGTTTTCTTTGCCATCATTTCGACTACTATTACCCTGATCAGTGTTTTTCTCCCTATATTCTTCATGCAGGGATTAACGGGAAGGCTGTTCAGGGAATTTGCCATGGTGGTGTCGGGGGCCGTAATCATCTCAACATTCATATCGCTTACCTTTACAGTAATGCTTTCCTCCAGGATGCTTAAGGAGACCAGCCGTGAATATTCCTTTCTGAATTTCCTGCAAAGGCCCATCAATTACCTTCTGACCAGATATCCCCATTGGCTGAAAAAATTCATGAGATACCGTATTGTGGCATTTCCTGTAGTTGTAATGGCAGCCTTGACGATCTATCTTCTTTTCAGGTTCCTGCCTTCCGAACTGGCGCCCCTTGACGATAAGGCAGGCCTTACTTTAATTACTTCAGCGCCTGAGGGTACATCGTACCAGATGATGGACGCTTACCAGATGCAATTGATTGAGCTTTTAGATACGCTCCCCGAAAAGGAATACCTCTTGTCGGTTACCTCTCCCGGATTTGGGGCGTCTGTATCTGTAAACTCAGGTTTTGTCAGGGTGATGCTCACGGCACCCAGTGAGCGGGATAAAACTCAGATGGAGCTGGCAAACGAACTGCGGCCTTATCTTGCCCGGTATAATATGGCCCAGACTTTTGTTATTCAGGAGCCTACCATTAGTGGCAGTGGAGGTGGCCGGGGATTGCCTGTTCAATATGTTTTGCAGGCCCCAAATCTTGCTAAGCTGGAGAACGTTATCCCCGACTTTATGGCCAGAGCCAGAGAACATCCCGCTCTGGATGTTGTGAATATTGACCTTCGCTTTACCAAGCCCGAACTGGTTCTCGACATCGACAGGGATAAGGCCTTTGAACTGGGTATAACCGTCAGGGATATTGCCGAGACCCTGCAGGTTTTCTTCAGCGAGCAGCGATTGGGCTATTTTATCCGCGATGGGAAGCAGTATTTTGTCATTGCACAGGCCGAGACAGATCAAAGAGGAACTCCTCAGGACATTACCAATTTGAGAATCCGCAGTGGATCCAATGAAATGATTTCCCTGGCGAGCTTGGTGAATATGCGCGAAGAGAGTCTTCCTCCTCAATTGCTCAGGTACAACCGTTATTCATCTGCAACCATTTCTGCTTCTACAGCCGCGGGATATAGCCTGGGTGATGGCATAGAGGCAATGGACCAAATCGCCGCTGAGGTGCTGGATGAATCATTCTTTACCTCCCTTACCGGTACTTCTGCTGATTATCTTGAAAGCTCCGGCAATCTTTTGCTGGTATTTATTTTTGCCATCATACTCATCTATCTAACCCTTTCGGCACAGTTTGAAAGCTTCCGCGACCCCTTTACCATTATGCTTACCGTGCCCCTGGCTCTGGCAGGAGCTCTGCTTTCGCTGTGGTTATTTGGCCAGTCAATCAATATCTTTAGCCAAATCGGGATGATTGTGCTGGTAGGAATAGTAACCAAAAATGGAATTCTTATCGTAGAATTTGCCAATCAAAAACGCCTGCAGGGAAAGGATATTCCAACAGCTGTTAATGAGGCCGCAGCCGAAAGGCTCCGCCCCATACTTATGACAAGCCTTGCTACAGTATTGGGAGCTATGCCTCTTGTTATTTCATTTGGCGGAGCCTCCAACAGCCGAATCCCTATGGGTGTGGCCATTATTGGCGGTCTGCTGTTTTCTCTCATTCTTACCCTATTTGTCATCCCAGCGTTTTATACTTTTATCGCTGCAAAAAACAAACATTATGTCGTTGAAGAAGATTAGCCTGTTTCTTTATCTGTCCCTGTTGTTGGGAATAGTCGATGTTGCCGCTCAAACCGTTAACTTGCAAGGTCTCGTTGAACGGGCGCTGGATGAGAATTACCAGATCAGGGTAGTACGAAACCAGCAGCAGATGGCTCAGAATCAAAATACCCCTGGGAATGCCGGTTTTTTGCCCTCCCTGAACTTACGTGCTGATCAGGTATGGGGAGTACAAAATACACAACAGGAATTTTTTAATGGAGAGGAAAGAAGCGGCAATAATGCCCGAAGCACAAGACAGGATGCTGTGCTGGAGATCGATTGGACTCTTTTTGATGGCTTCAGAATGTTTGCCTCACGCAACAGGCTTGAGGCATTGGAGGAAATGGGCAGGGCAGAGGCGCAGTTTTACATCCAGCAAACCATTGCTGATATCTCTACCTTGTATTATCAACTATTGATGGAAATGCAGTTGAAAAACTCTTTTGAGAAATCCTTTGCCATTTCAACATTCAGGCTTCGTCTGGAAGAGCAAAAGCGGAACCTGGGTACGGGCAATGCATTGCTGTACCATCAGGCCCTCATTGATTTCAATGCCGATAGCGCCATGTTGGTAAATCAGCAAATGACCATCAGGGATTTGCAGATCAGTCTGAACTATATCATCAATGCCGATCCGGAAATGTTGATACTACCCGCCGATTCCCTGATCCCCCTTGATGGAATACCTCCTGCCACCGAACTCCTTGAAAAGACCATGCAAAATAACAGGGAGGTAGAGCGGGCCAGACTGCAAGAGGTCTTGATGGAAGCACAGGGCCGAATAGAACGATCTTATCGGTATCCCGAAATCAGCATCTTTGGAAACTATTCCTATTCGGGCCAATCCAACGAGGTGGGATTTCTTGAAAAGTCAATCCAGTATGGCGGACAATACGGCATACGGGTCCGGTTCAACCTCTACGATGGGGGACGACAGAATATACGAGTGAATAATTCACTGCTGGAGGCTGAAAATGCCACTCTCCTGGCCGATGATACCCGCAGGGAAGTAGAATCAAATCTGGCAAGTATGCTAAATGCCTACGATGCTTTCGCTGCTCAGCATAAGCTTCTGGAAAGCAGCCTGGAAGCCGCCGAAAAATCTCTCGCTATTGCGCAGCAACAGCTGCAGGAAGGCATCATCAGTGGCTTTGAATTTCGGCAGGCACAAATGGCGTCATTAAATGTGCAAAATCAGCTTACCCGGCTGTTGGATGCCATGAAATCTATTGAAATTGATGTGATGAGAATAAGTGGGGAGGTACCAGAGAGTATCCTTTGAGCATAAACATACGTACTGTTTACCACAGTTTTTCATTTTTCACATTGAAAATATACCTTTTGTTTTATTTATAAATATTAATCTCCTTTTTATACATGTATTGTATCACCCACCAAAACACCAATCCTGCCTTTAATCTCGCCGCAGAAGAGTATGTGCTGAGAAATTTCACTGAAAACTGTTTTATGCTTTGGCGCAATGAAAATGCCATAATCATTGGACAACATCAAAATACCCTCGCTGAAATAAATCTTGAGTATGTCAGGGAGAAAAACATAACCGTTATCCGTCGCTTATCGGGAGGAGGAGCTGTTTTTCATGATCTGGGAAACCTTAATTTTACCTTTATCATGAATGCTAAGGATGGCCACGAAAAGATTGCTGATTTTAAGGGGTATACCATTCCTATACTTGAGGTATTGCAGAAACTGGGCGTTGATGCACGTTTTGAAGGAAGAAATGATCTTACCATAGAGGGAAAGAAGTTCTCGGGTAATGCGGAGCATATTCATGGGAACAGAATCCTGCGTCATGGCACACTGTTATTTTCTTCCGTAATGAATGATCTGCATCTGGCCCTGAAGATAAACCCGCTGAAATATCAGGACAAGGCCGTGAAGAGTATTAGAAGCAGGGTTACCAATATCAGTGAACACCTGCAGGAGCCCATTGATGTGCAGCAGTTTCGCGACATCCTTATGAATCATGTGATGAATACATTTGAAGGCAGTACCTTGTATGAATTTACGCAGGAAGATATCGCTGCTATTGAGAAGCTTGTTGAAACCAAATATGGAACCTGGGAATGGAATTATGGGCATTCACCCAAATACGAATTGCAGAAGGCTTTCAAGAGTGAAGGGGGTTTTGTAGAAATCCATATGAATGTAAAAAAGGGAATCATCACTGAAGTAAAGATCTATGGCGACTTCTTTAATAAACACGAGATTGGTACCGTAGAAAATTTATTACAGGATACCCCGCATACCGAAGAGGCCATCAGGCAAAAGCTATTAACCCTAAACTTCAAAGAGTATTTTCATAACATCACTGTCGATGAATTTGTGGAGAGTATGTTTTGAGCTGGAAACTGGAAGCTCGAAGCTGGTAGAAGGGCTATGCCTGGCGGCAATGAGGGACTACTATATAAAAATGAAAATCCCCGGTCAGCAATGGCGAACCGGGGATTTTGGTTTTTATTCCTTTACAGGCTTTTTAAATAAGGGGTCTGCACCGATGGTACCTTCGAGTGATTTCAGGTATTCCGGTTTGCTTACTCTCGTAAGCTCAGCCTTTGCAAAAAGCAATTTCTGGTTCAGGTTGAGTTCTTCGGATAGGGTATGGTTGACCTCCAATGCCATGAAGTTCTCCAGATATTCGATGCGTTTATTCCAATGGGCAATATCTTTCTCCTGTTTTAGTTTCAATCTGTCTTTATACCATTGGCTCGCAACAACGTACTCACGTTTAAACAAATCTCGTATTTCAGGGTCGGTAATATCCTTACCTTCATATTGACCATAGGCCATAATATGCAGCAAGGCCTTCAGTGGCGGGATGGCAGACTCTACGCTTCCATCCTTGAAATATTGTGATGCCACTCTTTGCTGTGCTTCGCAGATGTTTTTAATGCCATCTACATAATCTTCCATAGATTGCAGCTCAGGGCGTAATACTTCTTTAGAAAAGACCGACATGGGTTCGGCGAAAATTCTTCCCAGGTACTTGAAGGTAAATGCTTCATTAATACGATATCCCAGGCGGGATGCGAGGATTTTCTCTCCATTGTATTGAAAATCATCTATCTTTTCCAGTACCCCTTCTTCGATGAGAAACTCAGGGGCTTTCTCCCGGGGCTCCAGGCGGCACCATATCTCGGGAACAAGAATGCTGATGTCGTGATCAAAGCGAAAATTAGGGCCCACATGGCCTGCTGCACTGGAGAAGGCATTATAGTCTGTCAGGATGTACGAAACCAGGGCATTGTTGAGATCGGTAGTAGGCACCAGCATATTAAAAGGGCCTTTGGTTAATGCTCCCTCCGAACCGGCACCGGTGGTGGAGGGTGATTTGCCGGTAAGGCTGCATACAAAATCCATAAACAGCTCAGGTAATTCCTGGTAATGAATAGGAGCATAGACGCTTAGTGGCCGTATGCCTTTGGCTTTGTTGGATGGGTTGTTTCGTCTTCCGGGCAAAACATCATTTACCGGAAACAAGGTGGGTTTGTCTATGGGTACCTTACGGGCAAAGCGCAGACCAACATGGGCCAGATAACCATCGACCGGGTTGTTAAACTCTGGTCTGGTTTGCAGGTATCGTGGGTTTTCTGATATGGATCCATCGGCCAGCCTGCGCGGGTGCGAGGGTGAAATGAAATATACCCCAGTGTTGTCTTCCGATCCCGACTTGATAAGCTCCTTAATAGGCAGGGTATATTTATCAAACTCGATGGCCTCTTCGATGATTTCTTTACCATCTTTGGAGGTCAGGGGCTGGTAGTTGGTGGTGAAGTTGTTCATCTGCGACAAATCAGATTCTGCCTGCTTGTCGTAGCCTTTGTTGATGGCTTCATCGGGACGTTGGAAAAACAGGTATTCACAATTTTGAACGAATTTCACACTTTTGCGTGTTGCGCCCGGACGCAGATATTCAAGCTGATTTGCCGGCAGGGTCAATGTGGCTGAGATATCATCTTCCATTTGTACTTTTGCTGCGGCAATAAAATCGGGACGCAGGGAGAAAACATTCCATGAACCGTGGTTGCCGAATCCAACCCTTAAATAGGAAGTGCTGATCTTGCGATTGTCGAACATCAGGGCATGGCCTTTTCTTCCATTTACCTTGTCTACAGAAAAATATTCACGCCAATCGCGGTTGTAGTTGCCATCGGTAAGGCTGATCCGTTTGATCAGGAGCACCAGTGCTTTTACATGATCAGGTATGTTTTTTAGGTATCTGTTGTATGATACGCTGTATCCGCGGTAAGGTGTAAGAAGTTTTATAACAGAACCCAGGGTACGGGTAGGATCCATCAGCGAACGATTGTCTTCTTTAGGGGTAGAGGTGGTATTCCATCGCTTACTGTAGTCGAAATCAATAACTTCCTGTGCCCTGGCAAAGTCACCCTCAATATCATCGATAAAAAATTGACCGTAAATGATGGCATTGAGAAGAGATTTTGATATCTCCGATTTACCTCCCCCTGATACTGTGCTGGGTTTGTGCAGAAAACTTCCTTCTGCCTGGGTAACTACCAAACGCCAGTCGGGTGTAAAGGGGTGTTTTTCCATGTGAACCTTAAAGCCACAGGGCAGCACATAATGATGGTTTTTAAGCAGTTTGATCTCATGGGTATCCCCCTGGTAAAACCAGCTTATCCTGCTTTTATACAGGTCAACCTTGGCATTTTCGGGGATATATACCACCTGACTAAGGGTTTTATCGATGCCATAATTGTTGGGATGCAGAATCATCATATCTGCATAGAGCTTTTTAAGGTCTTCAAAGGTAAAAGCATCAGGGAAGCGCTTGATCAATGTTTCGGCATCGAAAAAATTGCCCATGTTTCTTCTGGAAAAAGCCAGGGTGCCGCCTGCATGTTCTTCTTCGCAATTACCACTAAGGTTGGCTGCGTAGGAGAGTTGGGTTTTGATCTCCTTCTTGCTGTATCCAAAATAATTATCAGCAATCAGGGTCACAACTACACCACTTTCGTCGCGGCAGGTAAGCTTAAAGGCCACTCCGTTGTTATAAAGTTCATCTTGCTCTTTCCAGCACATGCCGTCTTTTCTCATTTTCTCGCTGGCATCTTCCCAATGCGGAAGGCCAACATCTTTTTTGCGCAGCAGGGTAAGATGCGGAGCCAGGATGATGCATCCTGTGTGACCTGACCAATGTTCCAGGTCGAGGCCTGCATCATTCTTATACAGATAGGGATCTCCCGCATTGCCAAATATGCTTTCAACAAAATCCAGGTTGCTG
>JBEPXC010000142.1:0-9419 GCA_041642035.1 Sphingobacteriia bacterium | reverse complement strand
CCCGAACTATAGTGATGAAGTAGAATTTTCAGTAAAAGTTTTACTCAATAACAGCAATATGGTCACCGGGATGATGCTGATAAGCGAAGGCAATAGATAGTGCTCCGGGGCTATGGATGTGGATTGACACCCACATGAAAAGTTTGGGCACCGTAAACGCTGGAATAAGATTTTTTTGATACACCTAATATGTTAATAATGAAAAAGGAAGATCCCGGTATCTCTGATACGCGGAAACTGCGCCAGCAGGCAGAAAAAATACTCCAGGAAAAAAAGGAAAAAGCCCGCCTGGAGGAGGAAAATGAAGCCGATGCCAAAAAGCTTTTGCATGAATTGCAGGTGCACCAGATAGAACTTGAAATGCAAAATGAAGAGCTGCAAAAAGCTTATGATACGGCCGAGGAAGCCCTCAAAAAGTATACCCTGGTATTTGATCAGGCTCCCATGGGTTTTGTTACCCTGGAAAGCGATGGTACTATAGAAGAAGTGAATTTTGCCGCTGCCGAAATGCTCGGCGACAGACGCTTCAGTCTGATGGGCAGCTACTTTAAACTCTATGTTGCCGACCAATCAAAGGATGTTTTTACCGGCTTTTTCAAGAAAGCCTATACTTCCTATCAGAAGGAGTCATGCAAAATAATGATTGGATTGGACAATGATACCCTGCGGGAAGTATATATAGAAGGGATCGTTATTGAAAACGACAGCAAATGTATGTTGACCCTGGTAGATGTTGCCATTTTCGAGGAATAAAACCACCGGGGTCGGACGACTCCCAGCTCGTCCGATCACTCCGGTCATCCTGTGGTAAAACGACTTCCAGTTCACCTCACCACTGCACTCCTGTTTGTTCCAATTCCTGTTAGGGTTTTAACGTTTTTACCAGAATTGGCTTTTTCTTTTATCTCTCCAGAGGAGTGAGCTTTAATGCCAAATAATGGCCTGATATAACGGTTGCGGCGAATAAATAATTCATACAGGCCCAGGCAAATAAACAGGGTTGTCAGGTTTATCCCCCAGAATTTTGCCCATATGCTGTCTGAAATGCCTTCCTGGATAAAGTAGTATCCAATGATCACAATGACGGTTTGGTGCAAGATGTAAAAGGGGTAAATTCCTTCATTAGCATAGCTTAGCCATTTGGCAGGCCTGTTGAGATACTTTTTTGCATATCCCAGAATAGCCATCACCCAAGTGTATGCCAATATTACGTTTATGGTGGTATATAAAGTATTCTGCCAGAATACACCTGCATCGGGTTCAAACCCATTCCATCGCAGATAATTCATGAGTAAAATACTTAAGAATGCTGCTCGAAGTGATAACCTTCGGTTCTCTTCTATCCATTTCCAAAATACAGTTTGGGTTTGAGAAACAAATCCCAATAGAAAAAAACTAAAATAGTAGTAAAATCGGGCCCAGTCGTCCACGATGTTTCTTTCTGTGGGTTTCTGAAACAGCAGAATAGAAACATACCCTGCAGCAATAATGATAATGGGCAGATAGATAGAGGTTTTGCCTATAAGCTGAGAAATACTGCCCATTAAACGCTTGCCAATGCCGGAACGCAAAAATAAAAACATCGGCAGCGCTATTAAGGAGTAACAAAACAAATAAGCGATAAACCATAGATGATGCCAACTGAAATTTCCTTTAGGGTAGGGGACAAAACTGAAAACAGAAGGATAAAATTCAAAATAATTAGCATAATCTACGCCACGCCATAGGAGTTCCATATATATCTGGGGTGGAACAATCACTAACATCCCAAAAACTAAAGGTAACATTAACCTTCGACTTCTTTCAATAAGATAACTTTTGCCTGTTCGAAATCCCAGGGCATACCAGCTCCCGGCTCCTGAAATAAAAAACAGAAGGACCATGCGCCATCGGTTCATGAAATACATCCATTCTGTAAAAAGATGACTAGTGGTGCTGTCTTTGATGTGCCAACTCCAATCGGCAACAAAGATCATTCCGGTATGGTAAAATAATAATAGGATAATGGCTATTACGCGAAGCCAATCTAAATCATATCTTCTTTCGGTTTTCATCAGAAAATAATTTGTTTCAGTAATTGGTCTGATGGAACTTGCATGAAGCAACATTTTTATTTCCTTTGAGCGCTCAGTGCTCATGCAAGTTTCATATGCAATAATTTTTCTGCAAAGAAAACCACAAATTCAACCTTAACTGCATGTTTCGATAAGGTAGTCGTTCGGATTTATAAACTCATACCTGACTGGCTCTGAATTGTGATGGTGTAAACCCCGTATGTTTTCGGAAAGCCGTATTGAAGGATGATTTGGAATTATAGCCCGATTGCCAGGCTATTTCCTCTATTTTTAAATGAGTCATATGAGGGTCTTTCAGCAGTTTTTGAGCATGTTTGATGCGGTACGAAGCCATTAATTCATAGAAATTCATTCCCAGTCCTTCATTGATGGCCTGTGAGGTAGCATGTATTGATGAGCCTTTTAGTTGTTGGGATAATTGTGTCAGCGAATAGTTCTCTTTTAAATACGGATGTTCTGTTTCCATTAAATCAATGATTTTTCTTGCCATTGATGTTATATCTTCTGAATTCAGGTTAGATGACTTGTATTTGTTGCCGCTGAATCCGGCTTGATTGAAAACCATTGAATTTCGGATTACTGAAAAACTCAACGCGTAAACAGACAACGATGCAAAGGCTGCAATGAGGTGTTCTCCTGTACTATTGAAATAAAGGATTTCTGCCAAACCAATAACAATACTGATAGAGGCCAGGGTAAGTACTCCATTCCTTAAGGTTTTTAAGACAGCAGTGGATGGTTTCCAAAAAGACTCCCCTTCTCTGGTAAACACTTTAATGGTTTCCCAGGCACACAAGATTGCGTAAAACGTAATGTGCAGCACGGTAAATTTGGAAATATACTGCCTTATACCCAGGGGATTGTCGCTAAACATGGTTTCTTCGGGCAACATTAAAGCATTTGGATGATAGGCATTAACCCATGCATTGTATTTTACTTCAATGGGTTGAAGCAGAAAAAACAATAAATAGGCTGAATAGAAATAGAAAATCAACAGGTGCCTGTGTATATGCCTGGGCTTTTTCTTGTCAATAAGGCTCTTAACCATAAAGTAGAACATGGGGCCCAACAACAAGGAAACCGATTCTGAAAAATCAACCAGATGCAATGCATATTTTATATAGCCACTATACATGAGGAAAATCTCTAGCATCACAGTGGTTATTGCCAATAACAACAATCCCTGATAGAGATTATAGGGATGTTGGCGGTTTTTCTTTGACAGAAAAAAGAAAGACAGGAAAACAGCCTGAGTTATCCCGAGCAATATAAAGACGGTGAAGATGTCAATCCGTATTGGGTGCATGCAGTGTGAGTTTGGATCATCATATTTTTGATCTCCAAAGTTATGGAAATACGGGAAATGGATGGTAAGGAATCTTCTCTTCTGCTTGTAAAGGCAAATGACATTCGTGAGAGAACTATTATTTGCATGTAATGCAAATAATGACACAATGATTATTGACCTTGTCATCCCATTACTTAAAATATCTGGCGTCTGGTGCTACTATCAATCGAATAATCGTAACTTTAACATGGTTTTTGATATGAATACACGACGGTTTTCTCTTGTTGAGATGGTAAACCAGGTGTATTTTTTAAGCAAATCTTTTGTAAGATGAGAATTATCAACCCCCTCTACGATATCGCATTTAAATACCTGATGCAGGAAGAGCGCTATGCCAAAAAGGTGCTGAGCGTGATCCTGGATTCAGAAGTAACAGCTGTATCCATAGAGCAGCAGGAAGCCGTTTACGAAGACAACAGTAAGTTCTTAAGGATATTCCGTCTCGATTTTAAGGCTACTATCCTCGATGATGTAGGAAAAGCTTCAACCGTGTTAATAGAATTGCAGAAATCTAAATTCCCGACAGATATCGAACGATTTCGCAATTATCTGGGGATGAATTATATTACATCAAGAGATGCAACCAGCCAGTCTGAAACGGAAAAGAATGTGGTTTCAGAACCCGACATGAAGAATTCGTCCATTTATCCCATTATTACCATATACATCCTGGGATATAATTTGCCTGATCTCCCTTACCTTGCCGTAACGGTGAATCGCGATGTAATAGATTCAATCAGCAAAGAAAAAATTACCACACGCAGTTTTTTTGTCGAGCACCTGACCCACAAATCGCATATCATACAGTTAAAACGATTACCCGACCAGCGACGCACCCGGTTGGAGAAATTCCTTACCCTGTTCAATCAGGCATGGTGCAGTGAGTGGGAATACATCATTGACCTGGAAGAAGTACCCGAGGAATTTGAAGATATTGCAAGGTATTTGCAGGAGCCGGTAATGGACAAGCAGTTTCGACGCAATCTTGAACTGGAACGACAAACCGAAAATGCCTTTTTTGTCCAGGAATCAAAGATACAGCACGAAGAAAAACTCCGTAAAGAAGCCCAACAACAAGCTCAGCAATATTTTATAGAAAAAGAAGATCAACGACGCCAAAAAGAAGAGGCTATCAGGCAAAAGCAAATGATGCTTGAAAAACTATTTGCTTTGGCAAGGATGATGAAGAATACAGGTGTCCCCATTGATGTAATTATGAAAGAAACCGGCCTGTCGAAAGAGGAAACAGATCAGCTCTGACCGATTATGGAGTCAATCATTTTTTGCGAACGGTCTATGAAATCAATATAGGTGACTGGCGTTAACCGGTTGATATAGAGTACAAGTAATCCAACTACAATATTATTTAATTGCATCATCACCTGGCTTGCATCTTCTTTTCTGATTATTCCATGTGCAATACAATATTCCCATTCCTCTTTGCATGCTTTTTCCAATGAATGAGATATGGTATCAATGATGGTTTGACGGTTTCCAAAATCACCAACTCTCTCAAGAAAATACAATTCAAAGATGCTGGGATATTCTACAAAAAAACCCAGGTACCCTTTTATTTTTGCCTTTAATCGATCCTTTCCAAAAGGAAGATCTCCCACTTTGCTGGCTGCAAATTGATTGCATTCTTCCTGAAAATCACTTACGCATAAGAATATTAGCTCGTTTACATCTTTAAAATAATTGTATAGAGTAGTATAGGAATACCCTGCGCGTTCTGCAATATTTCTAACACTTAAGGCTTTGATACCCTCTCCTTTTATGATCTCTTTGGCTGCTGCGAGAAAGTAGGCCTTCATCCGCTTTTCCTGGATAGCTTTGTTTTTCATTGGTAGTTGTATTTTAATTAACAGTGCAAATATAATGAACATTGTTAATATAAAAAATACTGTTGTTGAAATAAGTTTAATAAAATGCCCCCATCATCTGTATATTTTTAAAGGAAAATACACTATTCTTTTTTGCTTAAACTCCACCATGAACTATCCTTATGTAATCTCACAGGTGCTAAAATGGAACAAAAGGTATACTATTTTGAAACACCAGTCTATCCTTTAGCAGAATCTCTGTAAGTAAAATAGATTAATTTTAGCCTGCAAAATTTAACTTAAAAATGCGATCCGGATTGCTCCATAAGGAAATGGCTGCCGAATGCGATATTTTTCTAATGTTTGCAATTGTACCAAATTATTACGTACTTTGCGTAACGTACTTAACGTAACGCATCTTATGAATCAAAACCCTTTTATCATCAGTGGCTATAGAAACGAAGAATACTTCTGCAACAGGCAATTAGAAACAGAACGTATGCTGTCTTCTATCAAAAATCAGCGCCATCTTACGCTATTTTCCTTACGAAGAATGGGCAAAACAGGCCTGATTTGGCATGTATTTAATCAATTGAAGCCAGAAAAGACGGTGGTTCCTGTGTACGTTGACATCATGCCAACGCTAAATATTTCAGATTTTACGCTCAGTTTGGCTAAAGCAGTATTCAGTACCCTGGCACAAAAACAAAGCGTGATAAAGAAACTTCTTACCGCCCTGGCTTCTCTTCGTCCTACACTTAGCTATGATTCTCTTACCGGAAACCCCGAAATATCCATCCAAATGGATTCGCAAACCGATGTAGAGTATTCACTGGAATCCGTTTTTAACTTACTGGCCGGTCAGGACCAGCAATTTATTATCGCTCTCGATGAATTTCAGCAAATAACCTCCTATGGCGAAAAAGGCGTAGAGGCATTGATTCGCTCTCATGTGCAGAAGCTCAACAATGTCGTATTTCTTTTTAGTGGTAGTCGCCGACACCTGCTTTCAGAAATTTTCTCCAACCCCAACCGTCCATTCTTCAACAGCACCGAAATCATGGAGATCGACACCATTGAGGCTGATAGCTATAAGCGTTTTATAGACCATCATTTTCAAAAAAACAACCGCAAAATACAGGCTGAAGCGCTGGATGAAATACAACACCATACTGCCTTGCATACATTTTATGTGCAGTTTCTGTGCAACCGCCTCTATGGAACCGGGCGCAGAACGATTAAAAAGCGTGATGTGGCCCATATGTTCCGACAAGTGATCGCCGAAAATGAGTCTATCTATGCTAGTTACATAAACCTGATTACCCCCATGCAATTCCGCCTGCTTAAAGCTTTTGCCAAAGATAACGGTGCGGGAGGCATCACCTCAAAGAAATACCTTAAGGTACACAACCTGGGGGCAGCAAGCTCTGTAAATACCGCATCGAAAAGTCTGTTGGATAAAGATTTCATCTATCAGGAAGGCAATAAGTATTTCGTAATCGACAAATTCTTCAAAGGCTGGTTGGCCGGTATTGACTAATATATTTTATTGTAACCCCAAAATCTTTTAGCTGCAGAAGGACAGAGCTCCATGAGCTTTTCTCTTTTTTTTGTTTGGACGAAGCTTGTACCATGTCCGTACTTAAACCGTATTTAAACCGTATTTTTACGGTTTAAATACGGTTTAAGTACGGAGTTGCTATTGAATTAATCCTCTGCAGCAATAGGTGTGATTTTGTTTAATCATTGGCTGCAAAGAATACCTGGGAAAATTAGCATTGAGCCCGCTCGGCTGTTCTGCAACAGCGTAATGTTTTTGTGAGATGAATATAAAGGTTACGGAATGTTATTTTTTATATATTTGCTTCATAATAAAAAAAATCAAATTTTCTTACTTTCCCCAACCCTTTAAAATATCTTCTTATGAGTAACGCACATGGAAATGCATCTGGAGGAGCCGTATATGGATTTGGATTTATTGGTGCTGCAATTTTTTTTATTTCAAATGCTACAAGCTTTTGGATGGGTGTAGTGGGATTTCTTAAGGCTATAGTTTGGCCTGCCCTATTGGTATATGAGTCCTTCAAATATTTTGCTGTATCGTAAGGTAAAACTTTTTTTTACCGGGTTTAAGTTGAGTTTCTGCACCATCTTTTATTAGAGGTTGCATCGGGAATTTCTTTGCTGTACTGGTCTCTTACAGAATGCATTTTTTGGAAATAAGGAAATCAACATCCCTCATTCTTTTCACACTGTTACACTTTTAAGCTATTGTTTTTTTGCTGTTCAGGTGTTTTCGAAAACCCAGATTCCCACCGCGCCCATCATGTAATTTTTTTTTGAATGGGGTATGAGTCCCATGGTTATTTGCATAAGCAATTGCTGTGAAATGAAATGCCTGAAATTGCGGTAATGATCACCACCCACAAATCTTTCTACGGTTTGGGTGGCGAATCTGCCCAGGGGATGGGTGTGTTCATCAAAGGAGTAATCTACTATGATGATGGTGCCGCCTGGTTTTACTATGCGTTTTGCTTCATCTAAAATACCGCGTGCCGTGTGGGCATGGGTTTCGTGCAGGACAAAACTCATCACCGCTGCATCAAAAGAATTATCGTTGAATATTGTGGCTGAGGCATCCATTTTTCTGCAAACTCCACCCAGGCCATTGCGCTTAGCCTGATTGAGCATATTGTCCGAAATGTCTATCCCCACAATATCCCTCAGGCCCATAGATTGAAGATAAGCCAGCTGATTGCCTGTGCCGCAGCACATATCTATTATCCTCCGACCTCCTGTCCTTAAAACAGTCTGTGCTACTTCTTTTCTTATTTTCCTTCCCGGTACGTGCAATACGGAATCGTATATGCGTGCCAGAAATTTGCTGTAGTGGTTGTGTGTAGCCATAATTGCTATCTTTTGTAAGTACTCTTACATGCTCCATTTAATGTATATTGACTCGCATTATTCAGTGTATTTACGGATAGTTATATTTGTAAAAACCCTTATATTTGTTTATGCGAAATGCTCTATATTTATACTGTGAAGTTAAGATTATTCCTTATAACTGCCATGTTTGAGCTTGTCATTATATGTGATGAGCAGTCGATATTAAAAGTACAAGAAAGATTTATAGGTCATTCAAACCATTCTCTTTAATTAAAAAACTACCCATGAACACCAGGACTTTTTTGTTTTCAGTGCTGTTGATGTTTGGAGTGGGTGGCTTTGTTTCCTGCGAGAAGGAAGTAGATGAAACCGAGGTGATAATGGAAAGTCTTGAACAAGATGATGAGGTTGTAGACTATTTTGACGACCTGCTTGCCGAGATTGACGATTTAACCTATACGAATTTTAATGCAAAATCGGGTTTCTTGCCCGAAAATGGTCCAAAGGGTAAACGCTCAGTTATTACTGCCTATTCAGGCGATACAATCATTCATACCATTACCTATGGTGGGTTTGTACACCCCAACTCACCCAATGGTAGAGTCAAAAACGGTAACGTAGTCATTAAAGTTATTGGTCACCCTCAACAAGCTACTTTTTGGCGCCAGATATCAGTGAAGAATTTCAAGATGAATGGCAACGAAATATTTGGGGTAAAAACTATTAATAAAGTTGGTGATTTACAGTTTGCCATTACTCTTACCGAGGGGATGATACGTTTTGCTAATGGCAGCACCTACACCAGAACCTTTAGTCTCACCCGCACACAGATTACAGGAGCAAATTCACCCTTTTTTATTTGGGATGATGAATTCATCAGTGAAGGAAATGCCTCAGGCATTAACCAGCATGGCGAGCACTATACCCACGCCATCACACTGCCATTGGTAAACAGGAGAAACTGCCGCTGGATCGTGCAGGGGGCCATAGAATTTGTTGTGGGTGATGCATCAGCACAACTTGATTACGGTGATGGCAACTGCGACAAGGAAGCATCTCTTACCGTTAATGGCCGCACTTCTGTTATTGATCTCCGACCAGAAAAGCAAAGACCTTAAATGGATTTTCTTGAAAAAGAAGCCCACGTTGTTTCAAACTCCCGGCCTTTGACAGCAAAGACCACCTGAATGTAAATTTGAGAGTAGGTGCCGTTCATAACATATAGAATTAAATGAATGAATAGAATTTATTGGGGTACTATAATTAGTTGTTATTAATCGTATC
>JBEPXC010000141.1:0-9432 GCA_041642035.1 Sphingobacteriia bacterium | reverse complement strand
TTATTTCGGTCTTATTATGTCCATTCCTGAAGGAGCGATGGTTAGTAATTTTGTATAATATATCCTTCGTTAACCTCTCGTTTTGATGTGGTAAAAATATTCAATTTATCGTAAAACTATGCATTTATTGTTCACTTAAATCCAGTATTATGCGAAAAATATCTGCATAATACCCGGCAGTCCTTATTTGTCAACTTTATATTTTACGTATTACATTTTGATCCTATAAAATGAGGTGCTTGTGGTTACGAATAACTCATCTTTATTCTTACCTCCCCAAGTCATTGATAGTACACGTTCATCCGGTTTGATTCGTTTAATTTCATTTCCGTCCTTATCCAAAATAATTATTAGCCCTTCGGCTAAATACAAATTACCTTCCCTGTCATACACATTGCTGTACTCTCCTCGTTTTACAAATTCACTCATATTTGAGAGCATACCTTTGTCATCTACATCAAAACGATAAGTGATTTTAGGATCTTCATGGGTCACATAAACAGGTTCGCTTTGGTTTGGCGAAACTCCCATAAGCTGCACCGAACGCGCGAGATCAAAAGTATTGGGAATAATCGTAACACCATCCGGTGCAATAAAGCTTGTTTCGGCGGTACCTGAGGCTACATCCTTAAAATCTTCTCTCCACCGGTGGGTAGGGTGGATTACACGTTCTATAGTGTTTACCTCATTCGTTTTCACAAGCTTTAGGGGCTGCATGTCATCCACATGATCAGGATTTATGGCATAGGCCGCAATTGCCCAGCCTCCATTACCCCAGCCACTATATAAGGGGTTATTGTCTGACAGTGTCTCGATTGTTCCTGGCTGTGCATCATCTTCTAAGCCCGGTTGCGGATCGTAACGGCAGATTACAATCAAATTATCCTGGGTGTCAACGGCCAGCGAAAAAGGCTTGTAAGGGTAATCAGCATAGACGGTTATTGCGTTGGTTTCGGCAGACCAACGGTATACACGCTTCCGCTGGTTTTCGCAGAAGTATACATTTCCCTGACTATCAGAAACGGCACCGGTAGCAAACTCATAGCCAAAGCCTAATTTCCCGGCTATACTATTCGGGTTCTCATTGCTGGCAGATTTTTCCTTCCCTGTTATAGTAACTCTGGCAAAATCTCCCGGATATACAATCAGGTTTTTGTCCATATCGAAAATGGTGCGTTCAGGTAGTTGTAAAACCTGTGTCCAGCTGCGCATATTAAGAAAATCAATACGTTGACTATTGGATACTTTTATACCCCATGGTCGGGGCGTATTCACACGAATTGTTCGGTACATCCAGAAATTAGCGAACATCAGGTCTTTGCAGTTCGCTAAATTAAGTGTCTGTGCTTCTTTACCCTCCCTGCCTTCTTCCTCAAACTGAAAGGCATAGAAATCCCAGTTGGCAATATGGTTAAAGCGAGCTTCCTGACGCACATGGTGCTCCAGTGACATGGCATAAATTTTTCCCGGGGTGGAGGTGTTGCTGATGTATAAGCCTGCACTGGCATAAGTGTTAGCAGTCCATATATCTTTGAGTATTCCCCCACCATTGTTGGTAACCCAAAGGCTCCAGTACTGATTATCCCAGGCCAGATCCATTCCCCGGGCATAAACCGGCTCTAAAGGACTGCTGATATGTTGTTCTTCTCTTCGGTTGTGGGAAGTTTGTCCAGGCTTCGCCATGTTGCCGTGTCCTCCTACAAATTTCACATCATTAATCATGGAATTCTCATTGGCCATCCACTTCAGCCCAACAGCACGGTTATTATAACCTCCTGTATTAATACCAATTCCATTGACTATATCATTCCCTCCGTCTGATGACTCCAGCAAAGGAACGGGCGATCCAAACCCGCTAAAATTAACCTCACTTTCATCAAGCAACAATTGAGTGGCATAAGGGTGCAGACCGATTAATGCATTTCCTTTATTCAGCTTAAGTGTCTCAGTAATCCGATACCAACCTGTTGGCAGATAAACATTTTTGTGTTTGGAAATCGCTTCTCTGATGGCCTGCGTGTCATCTGTTTTGCCATCGCCCATAGCTCCGAAATCTTTAACACTAACCCATGTGTCCATGCGAGGCAGATCGGGTATGACCTTATCCAATTTCTGGGGCACAAGGTCAACAGCTTCCATATCGATGACAGTCTCATAATCGGAATCATCAGCCATATCATCCATAACCAAACCGTATACAAAATTGTTGATCCGGTATTTATTTCCTTTTCCCTCAATACTTGTTCCGCTGTGTGAGAAGTACACAGGAACATCTACATTATGGCACATAATATTCAGTAGATTTACCTGGCTGGTAGCTTCGTTTTCAACCCCAACTACTATACCTTTCTTTACATTTTCAAACAGGCAGTCTTCCATAAACAATCTGTCCGAAACACCTTGTTGAAGCTCAACAGCTATAGGTGCATCTTTCACATGCATAGAAACAATGGTCATCCCGGTATTTCGGCTTAGAACAGCAGCCCTTCGCTGACCTTCAAAATACAGATCAATCATCATCATGGGCCAACCCGGAGATGTCCTGGCCGTGGAAATCCCGTATTCGCCTCCATAGAATTGCAGATTTTCGATTTCATTTCCCAGGTCATAAATCCCGGCATAGCCCTCTCCGGTATAAAAGTTGCAATGGCTTACAAAACTGTGCTGTGCAAAATGGGTGCGAAGCGCAATCGCTTTCGGGTTCCCTATTTCAATCCGGAAATTAACATTTGAGATGGCACTATAAAATGTTCCTGCCGTGGCATCCCTTGGCTGCCCATCTTCTTCAACCAGATTGCTGGTGAACCAGAACATGTAGTTATTTTCATCCTGATAACCTGCCGTGTTAGCACCTAATATAAACTCCGGACGATTTTCTCCATATCCAATAATGCGTATTGCTTTGGGAACATAAATGGTTTTACTGATAAGATATTTTCCCTCAGGGATGAATAATATTCCAAAATTCTTTTCCTTTTTAAGCTTATTTATAGCAAACTGAAGCGCTTCTGATACATCATGCTTTCCATCGGGTGCTATGTTAAAGATTTCAGAAGTGAAATACATAGCTTCCGGGTCATCAGGCATTTGGGTGTAGACTGATTGTGATTTTATGGTTAGCGGGAAATAAAGAATGACTGTAAAGCATATTATGATCAGTTTCATATCTAATAGTTTTGGTAAATATTGTGCTAAATTTTTATACAGGATATTATGTTTTTCATCCTTTCTGAACTTTTAATTTTAATGTCCCCACATCAGTTGGTGCTAGGGTCGCATGTATTTGCCCTGCATGGGCAGTGCACACTTGTGTAAGCTCAGTTGAACCGAGCAATTTTTTGCGAGCTCAATCCGACAATATTATTCAAATTATTACCATATTAAATTCCAAATATGCAAATTTATTTTGAATGACGATGAGTTTGTGTGCACTTTAATTTTACAACGGGTGAAGCGATGCCCGCTTGTGGAGCCGAAGGAGTAGACAAAAATGGACATTAAACAGCTGGAGTTTAAATCAGGAAAAGAATCGCATAACTCTTGGTAAACATCATTTGTAAGAATCCTGCGCAGCATTCAACCCGGATGTTTTAATTCCTTCGGAAGTTGGAAAGTCCTACCCCTGGTATACACCAAGGCATTATCCGTTTCAACCTATTGAGTATTAAGTACTATTTTCTTTTTAACAACATTTAATAACCTTTTTTGGTCTTTTTGCATGTGTGATTTAAAAGGTATTCCCATGACTTCATCGATAAAGTTAACCATTACATATTTCCCACTTTTCTTTCATTCTTTTTCAACGGTATCAGTATAAGCATGTATGCATATATTTGACCGTTTTTAAGAAATCTTTCCTTTACTATACTTATATTGATATGAATAATCTGTGGTCAATACCTAAAATTATTGTGCTGTTTATTTGGCTTTATTCAGGCAGTTTGCATTTGCTTTCACAAACACATCGGCAGATAGGTCTGCGCAACAATACACCCGAAGTATTTGCCTTCACCCATGCGCAAATTCATTATACTCCAGGTGTTATTTACGAAGATGCCACCCTTGTCATCCGAAACGGCATGATTGAAGCTGTGGGACTAAATATTGTGATTCCCGATGATGCATGGATCATAGACCTGGAAGGAAAGAGCATCTATCCGGGATTTATTGAAAGCTACTCAAATCTGGGCATGCCTGCTGCCATTGCGGAATCAGCAGAAAAACTTCCGCAGGATGGCAGGCATTGGAATCCACAGGTGAGAAGCCACTTCAGCAGTTCGCTGGCATACAGTTATGATGAGAAAAAAGCTGCCATGTTTCGTTCCATGGGCTTCGTGGCTGCACACACTATGTCTGACGCCGGTGTTTTCCGCGGTAGCGGAACAATAGTAAAACTTGCTGACGACATTCCATCGAAACAGCTTATCAAAACAGATTTTTCGCAGGGGCTATCTTTCAACAGTACCAACGAGCTGGATAAGGGTTATCCTACATCTGTCATGGGCACTATAGCCCTGATACGGCAAAGTTTTTATGATGCTCTCTGGTATGATCAGATAAGAAACGATCCCACATTGAAGGAAGAAGTAAATCCATCTGTGGATATCCTTGCCAATGCTTTAAAGAGCAATACACCTTTTGTTATTGAAACAGCAGATGAACAATACCTGATGCGGGCTGCAGATATAGCAAAGGAGTTTTCTCTGAATCTGTGGGCTGCAGGCAATGGCTATGAATACCGTAGAGTGGAGCAGGTGAAAAACTCAGGTGTATCACTGATCCTGCCACTGAACTTCCCGGAAAAGCCTGATGTGTTAAAACCCGAGGAAAGCGTTAACCAATCCCTGGAAACCCTGCGCCACTGGTATCTTGCACCAGAAAATCCTGCTACATTACACAATGCCGGTGTTCTTTTTGCCATTACTGCTTCAGGAGTGGAAAAGCCCGACGATTTCCTGAAAAACCTTAGAACAGCCGTTAACAGAGGATTACCTAAAGAGAAAGCCCTGGCAGCCCTTACTATAATTCCGGCATCCAGACTGGGAATTGGTCATCTTTACGGAAGCCTGGAAAAAGGGAAATCAGCGGGTTTCATCATCACCAACGGAGACATTTTTGATGACAAAATCAAAATTGAAGAAGTATGGGTGGCAGGAAAACAACATAAAATCCAAGAATCTGATCATCCACTCAAAGGTAAATGGATGATGGCAGGCGGTTCTCTTGAGAATACAATTCTTTCTCTTCAATACAAAGATGACCGCCTGCAGGGCCAACTTCAAAACCAGGGAGAAGATACTCTGACAAAGCTTGAGAATCTCAAATTTGAAAACGAAAGATTATCATTTAGCGTACCAGGCGATACCATCTTTAGTGGAATGCGCCTTTCTGCAACCATATTGGAGGGTGAAATGCTGGGACTGGGTGAAACCACTCAGGGAAACATTTTCAGCTGGAAAGCAGAAAAACAACTCACTGAATCATCTGACAAAACAGAAACAGTAAAGTCAAAACCCTTGAAACCTCTTGATTTGCCTGTGCTTTATCCTTCCATGGAATACGGTGTGAAAACTATTCCTGAACAGGTGAAAGTACTGCTGGTGCAAAACGCCACCATATGGACACAAGGTCCTGAAAGAATACTTGAAAATGCGGATTTGCTGATCAGGAATGGCAAGATCGAAGCCGTAGGCAGTGATCTTTCAGTGCCATCCGGAGCCATGGTTATTGATGCCGGGGGCCGTCATGTTACCCCTGGACTTATTGATCCCCACCTGCACACCAGCATTGCAGGCGGCGTTAACGAAACGGGAGATGCCATCACCTCTGAAACACGCATTTCTGACGTAATAGATGCCAATAATGTATGGATTTACCGTTTATTGGCCGGTGGACTCACCACTGCCAATCTTTTTCATGGTTCGGCCAACCCCATTGGTGGACAAAGTGCAGTAATAAAAATGCGCTGGGGTGGATTATCTGATGATATGTGGATGCAGGATGCTATGCCCGGACTGAAGTTTGCCCTGGGAGAAAATGTAAAACGATTACCTGATCGCTACCCCAACACACGCATGGGTACAGCGCAAATTATTGAAGATTCATTCCTTGCTGCCTTGCAATATGAAAAAGACAAAGCTGCCAGTGAAGGCAGTCGTAGAAGCGATGCCAAACCCTTCCGCAGAGACCTGCAACTTGAACCCATTCTTGAAGTACTTCATGGCAATAGACTCGCCCATGTACATGCCTACCGACAGGATGAAATGCTGATGATCATGCGCCTGGCTGAGAAGTATGGCTTTACCGTAGCATCTTTCGAACATACCGTAGAAGGATATAAAATAGCCGATGAGTTGCGCAAACATGGTGCCGCAGCCATTATCTGGACCGACTGGTCATCCTTCAAAGTAGAAGCCTACGATGGCATTCATCAAAATGCCAGATTATTGCTGGATGCCGGTGTGCTTACCAGTTTGCATTCTGACAATACCCAGCTCTCTACCCGTATGAACTGGGAAGCCGGAAAAATATTACGCTCAGGTGTAAGTGAAGAGGATGCCATCAATCTGCTTACCATGAATCCGGCAAAGATACTCAGACTCGATCACCGTATCGGTTCGCTGGAACCCGGAAAAGATGCCGATTTCGTCATCTGGAACGGACATCCCCTTTCATCTTTTACCACCGCCGATCAGACCTGGATAGAAGGAAGAAAATATTTCGACAAGGAAGAAGACCAGGAATTACAGCAACAGGTGAACAATGAGAGAGCTTTGATTATTCAACAAATCATTGACAGTAAGTAAATAATAAGTTCCGGTTCATTAAAAACTCTAAAAAGCAAACAATGGAATTAAAATATATAAAGCAAATCGTGCAAGCAGTAAAAATTGTACTTTTTATAGCCTTTTTTACCGCAACACTGGCCAGTGTTTCTGCACAAATACCCACACCTGACCAAACGCAGCCCATTTTACTCAGAGGTGCCACCATCCATACCCAGACCGGACCAGCCATTGAAAACGGAATGATATTGATGGAAGATGGAAAGATCAGTGCCATAGGAAACGATCTTGACGTTCCTGTGAATGCTATGGTAAAGGATGTGAAAGGTAAACACATCTACCCTGCCCTGATACACGGACACAATCTAACGGGACTTACAGAGATTGGTCAGGTGCAGGTAACATCCGATTTCAATGAACTGGGTTCAATCAATCCCGGTGTAAGAGCCGAAACTGCTTATCATTCTGCCAGTTCACACATTGGTGTGGCTGCTTCCGGTGGCATAGGGGTAACGGTTACCACTCCATCAGGCGGACTGATCGCAGGATTATCGGCAGCCATGCTTACCGATGGCTGGACATGGGATCAGATGATACTGAAAGCCCCTGTGGGACTGATCGTAAACTGGCCCAATGTACTGAATAATAAAAACCATGAAGAACAATTGAAGGAACTCCGGGAAGCATTTGACAAGGCCCTCAGGTATCACCATGCCCGCAATTCATCCAATGATCATCCTGTTGATGTTCGCTGGGAAGCCATGCGACCTGTTTTTGACAGAGAACTGCCCGTTTTCATCCAGGCCAATGAGATAAGCCAGATCCAGGCCGCCGTCAACTGGGCCGAAAAAGAAAATATCCGCATGGTGCTCACCGGAGCCAGGGATGCCGGATACATTGCTGAACAACTGGCTGAGAAGAAAATACCTGTAATGGTTGCAGGAGTAATCGGTGGACCGGCAAGGCAATGGGAATTTTATGGAGAATCTTACGCCCTGCCTTCCAAGCTGTTTCGGGCTGGTGTACAATTTTGCATTGCAGGCGATTATGCCGCTGCTTCAACTTACCGGCTTCCAAATCATGCGGCAGCAGCGGTAGCTTTCGGTCTGCCTGAAGAAGAAGCCATAAAAGCCATTACCCTTTACGCAGCGCAGATACTCGGTCTGGATGAGTACATGGGCAGCCTGGAACCCGGCAAAGATGCCAGCATCATCCTTACCAACGGCAACCCCCTTGAATTTTCCACCCAAATTGAAATGATGTTTCTACAGGGAAGAGAAATAGATCTGAACAGCAAGCACCAGCAGCTTTATGAAAAGTATCAGATAAAGCTAGAACAGGAAAGGTAGAAATCTACCTCTATGCCACCTTCGGGCTGGGTTGGTTGAAGCAATTTCACTAACCTTGTCCGCTGTAATCATTGGTCGTCTGTATCCTTCACTTGCTCTTCTGAATAAAAACTGTACTCGTACCGCACTGTGATAGTTGGCACCCTGCTCCCTCTAAAACCAGCTTCTCAACTATTCAATCGTTCTTTCCTATATTTCAGGCTACTAAAGATGGGGAGTTTTTTACTTGTTTGCGGTGTCAGAATAGAATATCATGTCGGTTTCGGATATCTTGCTGACATAAATACCAATCAACCCACACTGAATACCAAAGGGAAGGTACCCCAGGTATCCCAAAACCGGCATTTCAAAGATCAGGTACCGATGGACAAAGGGAACAGAATATTCCCATTTTGTCAGGCTGTAATAGTTCCACATTTCCCAGAAAAACCCGCAGATCAACGCTGCTACTGCGAGCAAAAACAAATCTTTCCAGTTACCCGATGCTGCATTGCTGATAATGGTTTTGTCACCGCCAAGAGTAATTACAGCAGCAATGATCAGCATAGGTGAGAGCCACATGAAAGGGAACAGGTAGCGGGGATAAAGATAGGTAACAGAAAGGGTAAGCATCCCTATGGCCAGCATGACCCACCAAACCCCATTATTTCTCACCACGGGTAAAGCACCAAAATTCTCTAATCCGGCGCTAAAGCGTGGAAATGTCCTTAAAAGAAACCAGGTACTGATCACTGCAGGGAGTACGGTGGCAAAAGGGAAGGTGGCATAAAGAAAATACTGAAAATCTGTCAAATGATCCAGGCCAACATAATACCAGTTGTCGGTGAACTGGTTCAGGTACTCATAATACCACCAGAAAGCAGCACTAACAAGAAACAACAGCAGCAGGTAACGGGCCGAGTGGGTGATCAGACTGGCACCTGTGCGCATATACAGCAAGGCATTAATCAAAACCACATATCCCAACCAAATGGGGGTAAAAGTAAAGATCTGAATTTGGTCTGCCCATTCAAAGCGAGTCCAGGCTAAAATCCAGCCGTAAACCAGTAAAACAACCCCCACCCAACCCCATGGCGGAAATTTTTTACGTATCCTTTTGGAGAAATCAGTTCCAGGCTGGCTTTTTAATACTTTGTAAACAAATGGGGTGACCGCCAGCACTCCAAGGGCCAAAATCACAATAAAGTAAAGCATCGAAAAAGTCCCATGGTCAGCATACTCGGTTTTGGGGGGTAAGTGCAAAAAAGAAACAACTGAATCACCCTGAATTAAAACACCAAATAAAGGAGTAATGATCA
>JBEPXC010000140.1:0-9434 GCA_041642035.1 Sphingobacteriia bacterium | reverse complement strand
TTTGTTTTGCTTATGGCTACCAATCTTACCTTCGGAGGTATGCTGGCAATCGTATCCTTATAATTCTCGGCTATCATTCCCATGGCAGTAATTTTATTTTAGATGATATGATTTTTTTGTTGAGTTGTGTTGTTGCTGTCTTTTTTATCTTTTGTAAGGGTATATTTGCAAAAATAATCATTAACGGTAATCTTTACGTGTCAAAACAGGGTTCCTTAATGATATTTGCAAAAAAAACCATCTTTTGTAATTTGGAAATTATTTTTGTGTCTAAACCAGCCTTATGTTTATCTTTGCAGCATGCAGGAAATGATATTAATTTTAGATTTCGGTTCTCAATATACACAATTGATAGCCAGAAGGGTAAGAGAGTTGAACGTTTATTGTGAAATTCATCCTTATCATCATGTACCCACTTCATTGGAGGGTGTAAAAGGTGTAATTCTTTCCGGAAGTCCATTCAGTGTGCGCGACCCTGAATCTCCCCGTATTGATCTGGAGGCCTTTTATGGTCGTTTACCCTTGCTGGGGGTCTGTTTTGGTGCACAATACATAGCACTCAACAAAGGTGGAATGGTTAATGCTTCTTCCAGCCGTGAATATGGTCGTGCCAACCTGGCATTCATTGATAAAGAAGAAATCCTGATGGATGGGGTGGGTGAAAACTCACAGGTTTGGATGTCGCATGCCGATACCATTACCCGCATACCCGATCATTTTAAACTTGTTGCCAGTTCGCACGATGTGCCCGTTGCGGCTTTCAAAGACACTCAAAGTCTTACCTACGGCTTGCAGTTTCATCCCGAGGTGTATCATTCAACCGACGGCCTGGCCTTACTTAAGAACTTCGTAGTAGATATTTGTAAGTGCCCTCAAAGCTGGACGCCTGCTTCTTTTGTTTCTTCAGCGGTTGAAAGCCTGCACCAGCAGATAGGCAATGATAAAGTTGTGCTTGGTCTATCTGGTGGAGTTGACTCCAGCGTGGCCGGGGTTTTATTGCATCAGGCTATTGGTATGCAGTTGCACTGCATCTTCGTGGATAATGGCTTGTTGCGCAAAAATGAGTTTGAAGATGTACTGGCCTCCTATGAGCATATGGGACTCAATGTTACCGGTGTAAGGGCGGGTAAACGATTTCTGGATGCCCTTGAAGGAGTGAGCGAGCCCGAAGAAAAAAGAAAAATTATAGGCCGTGTCTTTATTGAGGTATTCGATGATGAAGCCCATAAAATACAAAATGTAAAATGGCTTGCCCAGGGTACCATCTACCCTGATGTGATTGAATCGGTTTCCGTTAATGGCCCCTCCGCGACGATTAAATCACATCATAATGTCGGTGGTTTGCCTGATTTCATGAAACTGAAAGTCGTTGAGCCACTGAACAGTCTTTTTAAGGATGAAGTAAGAAGGGTTGGTAAGAGCCTGGGTATTAATCCTGGTTTGCTCAACAGACATCCTTTCCCCGGTCCCGGATTGGGAATCAGAATCCTGGGCGATATTACTGCCGAGAAGGTCAATATTCTTCAACAGGTGGATCAGATCTTCATTAAAGGACTGAAAGACTGGCATTTGTACGACCAGGTCTGGCAGGCTGCAGCTATTTTGCTGCCTGTGCAGAGTGTGGGCGTGATGGGAGATGAGAGAACCTACGAAAATGCCGTCTGTTTGCGCGCCGTTGGTTCTACTGATGGTATGACCGCCGACTGGTCGCATTTACCGTATGATTTTCTTGCAAAAGTAAGTAATGACATCATTAATAAAGTCAAAGGCATCAATCGTGTTGTATATGATATCAGCTCAAAGCCGCCTGCTACAATCGAATGGGAATAATTCTCTTTCCTATGCAATATTTGGCAGGTGTTTTTCGTATGCTTTACAGTCAGAATTTGCCCTTTTACAATCACCAGGGACCTTACAACCCCTTTTTAGGTATAATAAATATATATATATTGTGTTAAAAAAAGGAATTTTATTCATTGCCGGTTTTTTTATTCTGTCTCTGTGCCTTCAGGCACAGGAGTCTCCGGTAATTGAAAACCGTTCGACCACCATACATAACATTGATGGAAAAGAATATTTCTTTCATGCTGTTTTGCCCAAACAAACCCTGTTTTCTATAGCAAAGGCATATGGTGTGTCTGTTGATGATATCATAAGAGAAAATCCTGAACTGAGAAATCAGCCCCTAAGGTTTGATCAAATCATACGCATACCTGTTAAGCAGCATGCATCAGAAAGTAATCAACCCAGAAGCAGCACTATTGAAGAGACCATATTTACCCAGCATAAGGTGAGGCGTAGAGAGACGGTATATGGCATTTCACGTCTCTATGACATCACCGAAAGCGAATTGCTCGAACACAACCCTCAGGCAAGAAGTGGCCTTAAAACCAATATGGTTCTCCGGATACCACGGACCAAGCAAACACTGGTTTATTTTAAGGAATATGTGGTTATGCCACAACAAACCCTGTTTTCCATTTCACGTGAATTTGGGGTGTCTATTTCGCAACTCGAAGAGCTTAATCCCGAGTTAAAGAACGGATTAAAAGCCGGACAAGTGCTGCGCATACCAGTTGAGAATGTACAGCATGTACAACCTCCGTTTGTAGATGCCGGGCCAGAGGAGGAGTTGGATACTGAACCCGAGAAAATTCCTCAGGTCATTGATCCCTATTGCAGCGATCCCGAAATAAAAAGCCATTATAATGTCGCATTGCTGATTCCTCTTTACCTGGAGAATATGGATGAAGAAGGTTTTATTTCCCCTGAGGCCCGAAATCAATCCTTCGCTTTTGTGGAGTATTATGAAGGAATGATGATTGCCCTGGACTCTATACGAGCACGTGGGGCCGACATCAGGCTCAGCGTGTATGATGTTGATGAATCGGAAGTAAAGGCCAGAGCGGCCATCTGGAAGCCCGAAATGGCCAATATGGATCTAATCATTGGGCCTTTCTTCCCTAAGGTATTTCCGGTGGTGGCCGATTTTGCCAAAGATAAAAACATACCCATTGTTTCTCCTCTGCATAGCGATGATAAAGAATTACTCAGAAAATATCCACACATGTTTCAGGTAACTCCCGATCTGCAAACCCAACTGGATAACATGGCTGAATACATAGTAGATCATTTCCCGAATGAAAATATTGTTGTGGTGCACAACAATCAACCGGGTGTGATAAATCTTATTGAATCTCATAAGCATGCGCTAAACCAGGGCCTAAACCGGTATGTTTTTGCCCGCGATAGTGCAAACATGGCCGAGCTGGATGGCTATTTTCTCAATGGTGTATATGTGGGGGAGCGCAAAAGTAATGTCTATGTGATCAATGACTCCTTGTGGCAGAAGCAGGAAGAGTCGGGAAGCATTTCTGACATGGAGTTCTCTGATTATGAAAAGCAAGATTTTGTCTCTGAAATTGTTTACTCGCGCGATGGCATGGATGTGCTTAAAACGACCCTTGATTCCAACAAACGAAATGTCGTGGTCAGCTTAATGGGAGGCGAAGCCACTATCGCCAACTATACCCGACAGCTGAGCCAGTTGCGCGATACATTTGACCTGGTAGTTTTTGGTGTACCACAATGGCGTGATTATAATTCTATCGATACAGAATATCTCCAGTATTTGGAAACCCATATCTTCTCTACTGATTTTATTGATTACGAAAAAGAATATAACCTCGATTTTATCCGACGATATCGTGCTGCCAATTATGTTGAGCCCGGTGTAATGGGTTTTCGGGCTACTGAAACCGGAATTTATTTCTTTACTGCCCTTATGCAGTATGGAGCCCAATTCTATCGCTGCATGGAATTTATCAATCAAAGTAAGTCATACAACAGCCCCTTCATCTTCCAGAAACCTTATGCTTCGGGTGGATACGAAAACCAGTTCGTGTACATCTATCGTTATGAAGATTATACGATAAGAGATGTCCGGGAGACTAAGGAAGGAATGGCAACAAGAGACAGACCGTAATCCTGGAAACCTGCCTAAAGAAGTCCCTCTTTCAGCGATGAAAAAAATGATCGGATGCTCTATAAAAAAAACCTAATCTGATTGATCTCAATGAAGCCAATATCCCTTGCATTTGCACTTATTCTATTCCTTTACATGGGTTGCCGATCGGAAGATGTAGCAAAACCCGAAACTAATGCAGATCCTATGACAGAAGATCCAGCTTCTTATACCTATCTTGCCCTGGGTGATTCATACACCATTGGCCATGATGTACCTGAAAAAGACCGATACCCTGTTCAACTTACCGACTCCCTGCAGTCAAAGGGTATCGTTATAGAGAAGCTTCAGATTATAGCCCGTACAGGATGGACTACCGATGAGCTGTCAGAAGCCATGGATGAAACAGAGTTGGATGCTGAATATGATTTGGTGACGCTTCTCATTGGCGTTAATAACCAGTACAGAGGACGTACAACCGAAAATTACCGATCAGAATTTATGGCTTTGCTTACCAGGGCCATTAAACTTGCCGGTGGAGATCCGGGCAAAGTTATTGTGCTGTCTATACCCGATTGGGGCGTAACACCCTTTGCACAGGACAGGGACAGAGAGAAAATTGCACTGGAAATAGATGCCTATAACCTTGTTAATATGCAGCAATCTGCTAAGGCTGGGGTACACTATGTTGATGTTACCCCTGTATCGAGAGAAGCAGCCAGCCGCAATGAGCTTCTGGCTTCAGATGGCTTGCATCCCTCCGGCCTGATGTATAACGATTGGATGAAAAGCATGTTCCCTTTGGCCCTACAAATCCTTTCTCATTAAACTCATGGATATTTTTAGCGAAGAATACGCTCGTCAACTTGATGCAAAAGACCCCCTGAAAGGTTTTAGAGACCATTTTGTGCTGGAGGATAATAATCTGGTATATCTCGATGGGAATTCACTGGGCGTGCTGCCACGCAATACGGCCACATATATGGAACAGGTAGTAAAGGAGGAGTGGGGTAGAGGTCTTATCCGCAGCTGGAATACCGGCTGGTATGAACGTCCGCAAAAAATCGCTGCCCAAATAGCCCTGCTCATCGGTGCCCATGCCGACGAGGTTATTGTTACCGATAGCACCTCTGTCAATCTCTTCAAACTCGCTTATACTGCTCTTAAATTGCAGCAGGGACGCAAAGGCATTGTGAGCGATTCCTTAAATTTCCCCTCCGATATCTATCTCCTGCAGGGACTGGCTGAAATCTTCGGCAATCAGCACGATATCAGACTGGCTCAGTCTCACGATGGTATTACCGTGAGCCATGAGGAAATTGAAAACCAGTTGGGTAACGATACCGCTCTGCTTACCCTTTCGCATGTTGTTTTTAAGAGTGCTTTTATGTACAACATGAAAGATATTACCTCCTTGTCGCATCAAAAGGGCGCTATGGTGCTTTGGGATTTGAGTCATTCAGTTGGAGCAGTGCCTATTGATCTTAATGATGCCCATGTGGATCTGGCTGTGGGATGTACGTATAAGTATCTTAATGGTGGCCCCGGTTCTCCTGCATTTTTATATGTCCGCAAAGATCTGCAGGAAAAACTAAAATCTCCCATATGGGGATGGTTTGGGCAAAACAATCCGTTCGATTTCAACCTACAGTATCAGCCTGCACCCGGCATTGAGCGATTTATGGCCGGCACTCCACCCATGTTATCACTATCCATGCTGGAGCCCTCACTCAATATCTTTTTGGATGCAGGCATGGATCGCCTGCGAAACAAAAGCGTGCAACAAGCCAATTATTTTATCCAACTCTTCCAGCATCACCTAGCTCCACTGGGTTTTTCTATGGGCTCTCCTATAAAAGAGGACCAAAGAGGGTCTCACATTTCTCTGCGCCACCCCGAAGGCTACCGTATTTGTCAGGCCCTGATAGAACCTCAAAAAGATTCGCCGGTTGTAATACCCGATTTCCGCCAACCCGACAACATCCGCTTAGGCATTACTCCTTTATATACCCGTTATCACGATTTATTCCGCGCCGTGATAAAAATGAAGACTATTGTCGATCAGCATTGGTATACCGCCTTTTCTATCAAAAGAGAAAAAGTTACCTAAATAACCTGTAACTTTTTTTTATTTTGGTGCGTCATAGTGGTATTCCAATAAATACGACCGCTATGAATCTTAATTACCTTAAAATTGCCTGGCGAATTCTTCTTAAGCATAGAGTGCATACCATCATCAACATTATCGGGTTGGGTATTGGCTTTTCTATTTCTGTACTGATGATGATATTCGTATTGTACCAGCTTAGTTTTGATAATTTTCATCAGAAATCTAAACGAATCGCTCGCTTTACTATAGAAGGGGTTATGACGGATGGCAAGATACTCAAAGGAGCTATGACAAGTGGTGATGTGGCCGGAGTTATTAAAGAAAAGGTGCCTGAACTCGAACATGCATGTAGGGTTTACCACTGGGGAGCCAATGATGTTATGGTAAACGAAAAACGCTTCACCGACAGTCGTATTCATTGGGCCGATTCCACCTTCTTTCGTATTTTTGACTTCCCCCTGATTTCTGGCAACCCCATACAGGCATTGTCCGAACCCAACAACGTAGTACTGAGCAGTTCTACCGCTGCTAAATATTTTCCTGATGAAGATCCCATCGGGAAAATTATAAAAATCGGAAATCTCGATTACCTCATAACTGCTGTCATGAAGGATGTACCGGTCAATTCACATTTGCAGTTTGATATGCTTGCATCCTTTCATACCCTCGAAACCAATGGACGGAATGTAGTTGAAAGTAATGGGATATCATTTCCCACCTATTTACTAATGAAAGAAGGCACCAATGCAAATGCCTTCTCAAAAAAAACCATTGAGTATGCCGATGAGCATATTAATGAAATTTTTAATAAGCATGGCATCACAATAGCACATTTTTTGCAGCCCCTCGATGAAATCTATCTTCATTCCGACTTTAGTTACGATTCCTCAAAAACGGGTGATATGCGTAACGTTTATATTTTTGCTTTTTTGGCCATCGTAGTGATTCTTATTGCCATCTTTAACTTTGTCAACCTGGTCACGGCACAATCTGAAAAACGGACCCGCGAAATAGGTATGCGTAAGGTAATGGGGGCACAGCGAAAGGATCTTATTTGGCAATTTATGGGGGAATCAATTTTAATCGCTTTTTTTGCTTTTCTGTTTTCACTGCTTCTCAATGAATTACTTATTGGTCCTTTTTCTCAGTTGCTCGACGAACAATTCCGCCTTGAATATTGGTACAATTTCGGATTTCTTCTGGTCATACTCTCCTTTGTACTGCTGACGGGCGTTTTTGCAGGATTTTATCCTGCCATATACCTTTCCCGCTTTGAGCCCGTCAGTGTATTAAAAGGTGTCTACAAAGGGTCTGGTAGAGTTCATTTCCTTAGAAAGACACTCGTGATTTTTCAGTTTTCCATATCAATATTTCTTGTTGTTTCTGTCTTGTTGCTTCACCGGCAGGTAGAATACATGAAGAATAAAGATCTGGGATTTAACCGTGATAATGTCATTTCAGTAAAAAACCTAACCGTCTCCATCCGCAATTCTTATCCTTCATTTAAGGCTGAGTTGCTTCAGCATCCTGATATTCTTAATATATCAGCCTCTCAAAGCGTACCAGGCGAAGACAGAAGCTTACAATCGGGATACAAGAAAGGAGACGATCCTGCATCGGCAGTGATGATATATGAGAATCGGGTGCAACATGAATATGTAAGCACATTTGGTATGGAGATAATAGCTGGCAGAGATTTTAACCCAGATCTGAAAACTGATAGTTCGGCCATCATTATCAATGAAACAGCGGTGAAAAAACTTGGGCTTACCAATCCTATTGGCATGGATATTTCTGTATGGCAGCATCAAGGTAAGGTTATTGGTGTTGTGCGCGATTTTAACTTTATGTCGTTGCACAATGAAATCGACCCCCTGGCATTAACCATGTACGAGAAATGGTTCAGCAGGATAAACATTAGAATAACTCCTCAAAACCTCAAACCAACCCTGGCCATGCTTGAAGAGAAATTCCAATCCGTAGATCCAAACTATACGTTTGAATACAACTTTGTAGATGATATCTTTGCACGGATGTATCAGAAAGAAGAACGGCTCAATAAACTCATTTCCTCTGCCGCTATCCTGGCCATCATTATTTCTTTCATGGGTTTATATGCATTGACTTCCTTTACCATCAACACCAGGATTAAGGAAATTGGTATTCGCAAAACCCTGGGCGCTTCTGTTGCCAACATCCTGAGCATGCTTTTTCGTGATCTCTCCAAATGGATCGTGGTTGGTAATTTAATTGCCTGGCCTTTGTCATATTACGTGGTCACACAGTGGAAGCAGAACTTTGCCTTTCAAATAGATATCTTCGATAACTGGTATTTGTTTATTATCGCCGGTCTGCTTGCTGCAAGTGTTGGTGTCATGGCAACGCTGGTGCAGGCCATTTCAGCCGCTAATGCCAATCCTATCAACAGCCTGAAATCAGAATAAGCATACTTTTCTTTAACCACTTTAATGTCTATTTCCTCCTGGTTTGTGCAGTGGGGTTTTTGTTTTGTTTTAAAGCTGTAACCCAACCATACCAAGTCCGTATTTAAACCGTATTTAAACCGTAAATTTACGGTTTAAATACGGTTTAAATACGGACTTGATCAGATATTGATTTAGGTTTGATCCCGAGTATATCTTGCGATGGTCCTCACCTTGCTTCCCGGATATACCCGTCTGCACAAGTCAGCAGGGATATTTTAAGGCGTTCGTGTCGTACACAAAACAGGAAAATCAGAATAAGTAAACCTTTTGAATAAAAAAACCACTGCAATTGGGTGCAGTGGTTTTTTGGTTATCGGGCGAAACTTTAACAGGTACTTAAAGACTAAAAATTATTTTATGTTTTCGCTCTCTGGCAAGCCATATTCTTCAACCATTTTAATGTCCATTTCTTCAAGCTTGTCAAGTATTGGATTGTAGATGCCGGGTATTACAGGGATATGCACACCTTTCTCCTTAATCTCATGGTTGAGAATCATCTCTACACCAACGGCTGCAGGCAGGGCAACGGTACGCGCAACGGCGGTATCTGTGGCCAGGGTGCCAAAATCAAGCATCGATGACTTGATTACTTCCTTCTTGCCATCGGGATAAGATGCCAGGAATACATGTTGCATAGCCACCATATCGCGTTCATAGCAACCCAATTCCATTTTGTTTATCATTAAATCGGAGGTAATCTCAAAAGGAGTATCTTTTTGTCTGTTCATGGGGGTCTGATCAAAAAGACCCAGCCACTCAATGGCATTAATGGCATAAGCATCAGGAGATATCCTCAGAAAAGCTGCCGCTTTCTCTTTGATGTTTTCACTGTCTTTCTCGCCGATAAGCATGCTTACCATGTCGGCATAAGTCT